>JAKSBL010000193.1 GCA_022361115.1 Spirochaetota bacterium
TCAAAAAATTTTCTAAATTTTTCCTCACTTTCTTTTAATGCAATTAAACTGGATCTTCTTTCATAGCGGATACTAGCTTCAGTGAGCTCTCGTTCAATAGCTGGCACCAGGCGAGTGAGATTATCTTTCATTAAATAATCACTGGCTCCTTGTTTCATGGCATTAACAGCCAGTTCTTCTCCAATATTACCAGAAATAATAATAAAAGGAATATCCAGTTGTTTATCCTGTAAAATCTCCAATGCATCCAAAGCAGTAAATTGAGGCATATTGTAATCAGCAAGAATAATATCCCATTGCTCTTTTTGCAAAGCTGTAACCATATCCTCTGCAGATTCTACACAATGAAATTCAGGATGATAATCTGCTTTTTTTAGTTGATAAAGAACTAAATTAAGATCATCAGGATTATCTTCCAGTATTAAAACTTTTAATAACTTTGTCATGTAAACCACTTACATATAACGATTTTTAAGAGTCTTTTTATAATTATAGTTTTTTTTAATGAATATACAAGTAGGTGAGATACAATTTTTTAACATAAAATTTTGCAGAAATGTCAGTATGATTTCAATAGCCATTGTCTGAGATAAATGTTGAATTTTTAGCTATTGAAATCATACTGATAACCACGATTGGATATTTCTGGACATTAGGAAGCATGAATTTTAAAAGAATGGGCTGCGAGCTCTATAAGCTGTATGGGCGAGTAGTGCACGATCAGCCCTCGATCTTTACTTTTTCAATAACTCACTAACATTTACAATAGCTTCATTATCCGTAATAATTGCCTGAACATTAGGTGAAAGTTTTTGGACATACTCATAACTAATTACACTGGGATTTCTTCGTAAGGCTTCACCAACTAAATCAATCGCTTTAGCCTGTCCTTCTGCTTCTAATTCCAGTGCTCTTGATTTGGCTGTAGCTTGAATTTCAGCAACTTCTTTTTGCTTTTTTTCTCTTTCTATGACAAAGTCTAATTTTTTGGCATTTTCCCGTTCAATGGCTTTTTCTTCAATAGAAGTTTTGTACTGTTCTGTAAACTTGATATTTCTTAAATTAAGATTATCTACAATTACATAATTTTTTGCCATTTGAGGAGTGAGTTTATCATTAATATCCTGTTCAATTGCAGTTCGTCCGATTTTAGATGTATCCAGCTCTTCAACAGAGATACCTAAGGTTTGAGCAATAGTAGCAGGATCAGAAGAGTACAGTTCAATAGCTGAATAGCGGGAAACTGTATTTCGGATAGAGCTTCTGATTGCCGGACGTAAAAGATCATTTTTAAAGCCACGTCCTTTGATTTCTTCATGAAATCTATAAAGTCTATCTGGATCAAATCGATAGATAACGGTTAAATCAATCCAAACATTCTGTCCATCTGATGTTAATGCTTCAATAGAATCATCACCAGCTACATCGCCTTCTCCACCAACTGAAGATATGGTATACGATTCTTTACGAACATCATATATTTCCGGCCGCTGTATCATAGGCACCATAAAATGAAGACCGGTTTTCAAAGTTCGTTGTTCCATACCCTGAAAAATGTTTACTACTACAGCAGCATGTCCTGGCGGAACATAAATAATAGGTTTAATAAAACCAAAAATCAAAATAACTGCCACAACAATTACACCTAGTATAATTCCAGATCGTTGAAGTTTATTAATAGCCATATAATCCTCCTAAGAAAAGTTATTTTCATATTTATTACTTAGATTAAGGTAAACATTTTTTTCAGATAAAGCAAGAAGTTATATAAATTATTCATATCCCTTTAATTCTCTTTTTTTGTCTCTTCTTCAAAATTCGTTTTTTTATCAATAATAAACTCAGGCCGGTTTTTGATTTCATCAAAAATATTACCAATATATTCACCTAATATACCAATCATAAAAAGCTGAACACCTCCAAAAAAAATAATCACAATTAAAGTTGAAGCCCAGCCTGGTATCGCTTCAATGTTCCGAAAATATTTTGAGAAAAAAACATAAATCACCAGAGCAAAACTTAACGTGATACTAAAAGTACCAAGAGTCATAGATATTTTTAACGGTCTTTTGGTAAAATAAAAAATTCCATGCATGGCCAGTGCCAGCATTTTTCTCAAAGTATATTTGGTTTCTCCTACCTCTCTGGCTGACCGATAATAATAAAAAGGTTTTTGCTGAAACCCAACCCAGCACATTAATCCCCGGATATATTTATTTTTTTCTGTTAATTGATTAAAGTTATTAATTACTTTGCGGTCGATTAAACGAAAATCACCAGTATCTAAGGGTAAATCAATATCTGATAAAAAATTTACCAGCCGGTAAAACATTTTTGCAGTAATTTTTTTAAAAAGGGTTTCCTTTTCCCTTTTCTTTCGTACTCCATAGACTACATTGCATTTCTCTTTCTGGTAAATTTTGAGCATGTCGGGAAAAACTTCAGGAGGGTCCTGTAGATCTGCATCAATGATAAATGCTACATCACCTGTACAATTTTTTAATCCAGCACTGACAGCAGCTTGATGGCCAAAATTGCGGGAAAAACTAATCAGTTTGACTGACAAATCTGCTACAGCTATCTCTTCCAGTAGTTTAAAAGTATTATCATGACTCCCATCATTTATAAATAGTATTTCATAATTTTGAAAATGATCCTTACAAACCTGAGCTACCCGGTTATAAGTTTCATTGATCACCTGCTCTTCATTGTAACAAGGGATAATAATCGAAATATTCATTTGCTTCTCTCCATTTTATTGCATAGTTCATGAATTTTTATTTAAGGTATACTGAAAAGTAATAAATTTATTACCAAGAAAATTGAATACTGTATAAATAACCATCCCAATTAAGTGAGGAATAATATTACAAATTGATTTTATTTTGAAAATAAAAATGGATTCTATTTTCACAAGATTATATAAGACTAAATTCAGATGCATTATATTTATAAGTAATAAAACAGCAATTAAATACTGTATAGTAAATGAGATTCCAAATATCAGAATAAAAAGGAACACCTCCCGATAATTTTTCTTTTTACTTTGAAATACCCATATTTTATTCCAAATATAACTATTAATTAATCCAGGTATATATACAATAAATATCAATAACTATCCTGGATATCCATCTTATGTTAAACAACTTATCTAAACAACGAAAAAAGATTTTATTATTTTTTATACTACTTTTGATTACTTATCTGATCAGAATCCCATTTTTACCTGAAAAAATCAGTTTTAATAATGATGCTGTTATCTATTCTAAAAATATTGAAAAAGATTTTTTTAGCCAATCCTATGATGTGCATATGCCGGGCTACATTAGTTATATTTACCTGGGAAGGTTTTTTTATTCTTTTACGGATAATACTATTATTATTCAACACCTGATCAATATCATTTTAATTGGTTTGATCATCTGTTTCCTTTTCCAGTTTTTAAATAAACTAGGATTTCCATTGCTGGAATCTTTTTGTTTTAGTCTATTATTTTCCTTTAATAATGTTCTGTTACTCGGTACAGTTACCGGCGGCAATCGTATGTTTTTAGCTTTATGTTCCATCCTATTAATGAGCGTTGCCTATGAAATTATGGTGAATAACAAAGCAAAATGGCTACTCCTTTACGCTTTACTCTATGCCTTTTTTATTGGTTTTCGACAAGATATCTCTTTTTATTTTTTTCCCCTCTATATCCTGGTTATGATTTACAGTAAAGATTTAAAATGGATGATTTACTCATTACTCATTTTTACTGGAATTTGTTTGACCTGGTTTATACCTTTAGTATTAGAGTATGGTGGATTTTTTTCCTATTTCCATATTTTAAGAAATTATGAAACGATTCAAGATTCCAGTTTTTTATTTTCTGGTTTTTCCCTTAGCCCAATCATCAATATTATCAGGATTTTTATCTATTTATTCAATACTTTACTTTTTATTTTACCATTATTTTTCATCTCAAAAAAAGATCAACAATCAGCCGATCATAAAATCATCCAATTATTAGCTTTTGCTTTTTTCCCTCCTTTTATTTTTCAATTGCTGGTTCATAATGGTAATTTTGTCCAGTTAGCTGCTTTTCTACCTCCTGTTTTTATCTATTTGCTTTTAAAATTCAGATTAAAAACTATCCGGAGAAAGATAGGAATTGTGCTAATCCTTGCCCTTTTATTTTTCCAGTTTTATGGGATTAAAATGTTTCCAAATCCCACTAATTTTTATAAAAAAGCCTTTAACATTATCTGGCTGCAATATTCTTATGATGGAGTTCAATCAGAAAAAACACTTCGCTTAAAAATGTTAACTGAATAAAAATTTGAGTAAAAACTAAATTCAAAGCAAATGTAAGGTTAATGATAAAATCATGAACTCACATTGACAGAAGTTTAATATTTTATTATAAATGGATAAGAACTTTCCTATATAAAGGATTACCATATTTACAGCTGCAGGATTTCCTGATTAAGATGAAAAATATATTAAAAAAAATTAACATCTATTCTCTATTATTATTTATAATGGCTTGTCCGGCTTTTGCCATTTTTGAACACAATCTTTATTTTGATCGTGGATTAAATGAAAAAAATGGCACTTTTAACCTTAATAAATATCTTTACCCTAATTACTTAACGGTATTGCTTACCCCAGGCAATGAAAATTATTTAAATTTTGGCGCTATCACTCATCTAGAAGTGACCTATCCTGAATTAGGCGGTTTTTATTTCAAAGGGGATTTTTCCATGACCCGTTTGAGCTCACCTAATGCAGATGCTGTACTGGGAGATATTGGTTCTTACTGGGGAAGCTTTGCTCCATTTTTTGGCGCTACCCACTTTGGGTTTAAAAAGCGTTTTTTTGATGCAAAATTTGGATATCAAAATCTGGTATCATCCGATGCCATTTATAACCATCTTATGTTAGATGATTATTCCAGATCAATACTAGTCTTAGCATTAAATACGATGCCTTCCCGTTTTTTTGACTCTCAACTTGTTTATGCCATACTTCGTCCTCATACTGGAAAATGGTATGCTGAAGAAGGTGAATTAACCGAAATGGATTATATGACTGACCAGGATTTTTATTCACCTATCTATGGAAAATCCCTTTACTTTCATAAAATCAACATCCGGCCAGCCCCCTGGCTCCGTTTTGGAATCCAGGAGTCTGTATTGTTTCTTGGGGAAAATTTAAATCCCTGGTATGCTAACCCTTTTTTTATTTATTTTGCCTCGCAAAGTCTGGCAGCCTATTATAAAGAGAAAAATGGATCTCGGTTAAATACCCATATGGCAGATATCAAAATGGGTTTTGACTGGAATATTGGTTTTTATGGATGGCGTTTTTACGGAGAAATCATTATTGACGATTCAAACGCTGAATGGGTAACCTTTAAAAATCCAACTCACCCTGATAAAGTGGGCTTTGTTGTGGGAGGAGAAATACGCGGATACCTTTTTACCCGGTACATCCAGATGCCAAAAATTGCTCAGTTTATTGTAAAAAATCTCTATATCAATTTTGAATATTCTATTACTTCCAAATACATCTTTTCCAGAGATCCTAATGTATATTACGAATATGTACTTGCTGATTATCCTTACCGATATGATGAAAACAGTGAGGTTGATCAATCGATTGTTGATGAGGTGAATCGTGTCGGAAATTTTATCGGGTATATGTTTGGACCAAATTCAGATTGTCTGGATATAGCTATTGGTTGGAGAAATGATCTTCAAACAGTGACGAATAGTCCGGCCCAATACCAGATTGATCAATATTTTGATTCATTTCAAGATCACAAAAAACCTAACCGTTTACTTAAAATGCAGTTACATTACCGAAAATACCGGTTAGGAGATAACCGTAATGTATTGGTACCTTATGGTACCAATGAACATGCTTCCTATGATGATGATATGGAATATGATAGTAATGGTGATGGCATTCTGGATAATGATGCGGGTACAGATTTTCGAACCAGTTTTATGACTGGAGTTGCTGAAACCAATCATATCATGGATATCAATGTATATAGTGATCTGGCAAGAATCAGCCGTTTCATTTTTGGCTTAGAGACCAAGCTAACCTTTCATTGGCGGGTTATCGATCCCCAAACTATCAATTCAAAACTACATCATACTTTTAGAATGGATATCGGATTTATCATAAACTTTTAAAAAAAGATGCTGTTTTTATTACAGCATCTTTTTTTGATTCATCCAATCATTAAATAACACGATTTAATATTTTACCTTCATGAAAAAAGGCAATAATCTGTTCAGCCGCAGTCACAGCACAATTGATTTGAGCTTCTACTGTATTGGCAGCAATATGAGGAGAAAGAGACTGCTTTTTTATCAATTTTATCAGTCCTTTCACCTGCACGAACAATTAATTTTAAATTGCTGGCTTTATCAATGAAGTTTTTATCAAAAAAAGTAGCACTGCGGATCACTATTGCCTGATACTGGTCAATAATGGATAATTTTTGTTCACGGGTCAGATTATTTTGCATATCGATTTCAAAATCAGCATGCTCATGTAAAAGATCTGCTGCTGCTTTAGCAACTTTATCTAATAATAAAATTTTATTCATAATCTACCCTTTTAAACAAGAGCTTAGTTTTTAGATTTAAACTCTTTCATAAAATCTGCTAAGGCACTTACTGCATCTAAAGAGGTAGCATTATAGATAGATGCTCTTAATCCACCTACTGAGCGGTGCCCTTTTAGACCTAACATTTTTCTTTCTGCTGCTTCTGCAATCATTTTTTTCTCTAGATCTTCATTTGGAAGCCTGAAAGTAACATTCATTTTTGAACGAGAATCTTGAGCAGCTGTTCCGCGATAATAACCATCTGAATTATCAATAGCACCGTAAATTACATTAGCTTTCTCATCATTCATTTTTTCAATTGCTTTTAACCCACCTTTGTTGAGAATCCATTTCATGACTAAACCAACAATGTAAAGTGGAAAACAAGGAGGAGTATTAAACATCGAATTTTTATTAACATGAGTGTTGTAGTTTAACATAGTTAATAAGTCGCCTTCTCTGATTCGAGAAAGCATATCTTTTTTAATCACAACAACTGCGACACCAGATGGTCCAACATTCTTTTGTGCACCAGCATAAATTAAAGAAAATTTACTGTAGTCCATTTCTTTACTCATAAAATCACTGGACATATCACAAACCAGCGGAGCATTACCCGCATCAGGGATAAAGTGGTATTGAGTTCCCCGAATGGTATTGTTTGATGTATAGTGAAGATATGCTGCATTACTGTCAACTTTGAAGTCTTTTGGAATATAAGAAAAATCTTTATCAGCTGATGATGCAATTACATTGGTTTCACCAAGTTTTTTTGATTCTTTAATTGCATTTGTTGACCAGGAACCGGTATCAATATAATTTGCAACTAATCCTTCTTTTAAAAAATTATAAGGAATCATAGCAAATTGTGTACTTGCGCCTCCGCCTAAAAATAAAGTTTCATAATCATCCCCTAAGCCCAGTACTTTCTTCACATTAGCCTGAGCTGTAGTAATAACTTCATCAAAAGTTTTAGAGCGGTGGCTCATTTCCATAACAGAAACACCATCACCATGAAAATCTAACAACTCTTTTTGAGCTTCTTCCAGAACTTCTAAAGGTAATGCAGCTGGACCTGCGTAGAAATTTAATGCACGTGACATTATATCCTCCTTAATAACGTTTAAACCTATAATCTTTTTTTTATAGAGAGGCTCTTACAAAAATCCTTTTATTGCTAGTTGTAGGTTAGCTGATTGTTGGGCTTAAAACCTGATAATCAAAAATCTATTCACAAAAATATTTTTGTAAGAGCCTCAGTAAAAACAATATATCACAATAAAATAAGAAGATAAAGAGACACTTTAAAAAATTATTTTCTTGATTTGATCCTCTTGACAGGGAATTAGAAAAGATTTATGATACCCTGACAAATTTTCAAATATAGGATGTTATTATGGCAGAAATAAGACCTTTTAAAGGATTTAGACCCAAAAAGGGTGTAGAGGGTAAGGTAGCTTCCTACCCTTATGATGTTATTAATTCTCAAGAAGCACGAGAAATTGCCAAAGGGAATGAATACTCTTTTTTACACGTAGTTAAACCTGAAATTGATTTACCAGAAAATGCAGATCTTTATGGTGATGAAGTTTACCAAAAAGGTGCTGATAATTTAAGAAAAATGATTGCAGATGGTGTATTAGTGCAAGATGATGCCCCTTGTTTATACATTTACAGTCAGCAAATGAAAGATCATTTTCAGACTGGTATTGTCTGTTTAGCTTCTGCAAAAGAGTATGATGCAGGTAAAATAAAAAAACATGAAAAAACTAGAACTGAAAAAGTAATTGACCGAACCAAACATATCAAAGTTCAGGGAGCCCATGCTGGCCCAGTTTTTTTAACTTATAAAGCAAAAGACTCTATAGATAAAATGGTTAAAGACATACAAAAAAATGAACCTGAATATGATGTTACCTTTGAAGATGGTTTTCGACATGTGCTCTGGGTGGTGAAAGATCAAAATCTCATCAGTCAATTGATTGGTGAATTTAAAGATATTGACAGTATGTATATTGCTGACGGTCATCACAGAAGTGAATCAGCAGCAGAAAACTTCAGACAAGAACAAACTGAGGTAACGGAAGGTTATTTAGCAGTAGCTTTTCCTGACCGGGAATTATATATCATGGATTACAACCGGGCTGTAAAAGACTTAAATGGTTTAACTAGCGCTGATTTTCTTGCTAAACTTAAAGAACGGTTTGAGGTAGAAGATGGAGCTTCTGGTTGGGATGGTAAACCCACTCAGCGACATACTTTTGGCCTTTACTTGGATAAGAAATGGTACAAGTTAACTATCAAATCAGAATTTGTCAATGAAGCGGATCCAGTAAAACGGTTAGATTCTCATATTATTACTGAAAATCTATTATCACCTATTCTAAATATTGTTGATTTAAAAACTGATAAAAGGATAGATTTTATTGGTGGAATCCGAGGAATGAAAGAATTGGAAAAAATTGTTGATAATGGAAAATTCCAATTCTCAATTTCCATGTATCCAACCTCCATTCAGGAATTAATGGATATTGCTGATGCTGATGAGATGATGCCGCCAAAATCAACTTGGTTTGAACCGAAATTACGTTCAGGCTATGTTGTTAATGTATTTAAATAATAAAAATAAATATTTTTGAAGCTGGATTTTATCCAGCTTCAAATTCAACTTAATCCGACATATATTACTATCATTTCATAAGATTTAAAAATATTTAGATCTTCTTAAAACAATCCATTCAATGTATAACAGTAGATAATTGGATAGAGAGTCTTTTTTTTGTTTTTTTTCATTTATATCATAAAAATATAAATTAACAATTGACTTCTCAATTCAAATTATTGTATAAAGATAATATATTATTATTGTAGTAGTAACAATATAGACTTTATTTCGATTTCTTAAATAGAAAGTATCAAACTTTAAACCAATGAATATTAGTGATTTAAACCATTACTATAATAAATTTAAATTCGGGGAAGATAATTTTCATAATTTAATGAAATATCGGGTCCGGGAAATTTTACTGGTTTCAACCTTTTATGATGCCTTTACTCTGGAACAGGAATCACGGTTATCTCAACAGTTAGTCGGTCAGTATCATATGCTAAATCTGACTACCATTCCTAGGATCACTTCTGTTCCAACTGGGGAAGAGGCAATCAGCAAATTAAAGAAAAAAAAGTATGATCTGGTGATTACCACAATGCGTATTGGTAAATCAACCCCTTTCCAGTTTTCCAAACAAATAAAAAAAATAGATCCTGATGTACCAGTTTTATTACTCTTAACGATCAAATCAGATATCAATTTAGTGGAAAAAAGTACCCACTCCATGAAGTATATTGATCAGGTTTTTCTCTGGCATGGAGATACAAAATTACTATTAGCCATGATCAAATATATAGAAGACCGAAAAAACCTGGAAAGAGATACTGACATAGCCATGGTGAGGGTCATTTTATTACTGGAAAATTCGATTTCTTATTATTCTCATTATTTGCCTCTCCTCTATACTGAACTCATGCATCAAACACAAATGCTGATTTCTCAAGAAGTAAATGATGTACAAAAATATTACCGAATGCGGGCCAGACCAAAAATCATTCTAACCTCCAGTTATGATGAGGCAGTAAAACTAACAGAAAAATATCAGGATTATCTGCTTTGTACTATTACTGACATTTCATTTAATTATCCAGGTAATCCTGATGAAAAGAAAAGAAAAAAATTAATTAAGCAATTAAGAAATAAACACGATCTAGGACCATTTCTTTTCCAATCTGCCAATGATGAAGACAAGGCCTTTGCAGAATGTTTAAAAGCCTATTTTATTCATAAAGATTCTACAACCCTGTTATCTGAATTTCGTCAATTCTTGTTAACTCATCTCGGTTTTGGAGATTTCATATTTACTGATGAAAATAATCATTATTATGATCAGGTAAGTTCAACCATAGAAATGGAACAAAAATTAGCAGAGATTCCAATTCAATCGGTTCTATATCATTCTAGTCAAAATCATTTTTCTGCCTGGTTGATTGCCCATGGAGAAATCCAGGTTGCAAAAAGAATAGAGCCGGTAAAAAATTCTGATTTTGCTGATCCTGAAGATTTACGCAAAATGTTAATCAGTGTTTTTCAGGAGGTAGGTCAAAGCCGACGCAAAGGGAAAATCGTTGAATTTGATATTGACAGCATTAAATCTTGTGACCAAATAGTCAAACTAGCTGATGGTTCTTTAGGAGGAAAAGGCAGAGGAATAGCTTTTATTAACTCACTCCTTTCTACTTTAGAAATGAATACAAAATTTAAAAATGCTCATATTAGCATCCCTTCAACAGCCATTATCGGCACTGATGAATTTGATTATTTTATTGAGCATAATCGGCTAGTTGATGTAATTCACTGTAATGATGATGAGGTGATAAAAAAGAAATTCTTAGCTGGAAAGCTGTCGCCTACAGTGATAAAAAGATTAAAAATTTATTTAGAAATCATTACCAAGCCATTAGCAATACGTTCATCTGGTTTACTAGAGGATTCTCAATCACAGCCATTTGCCGGAATTTACCAAACCTATATGATCCCTAATAACCATGAAGATTTTAACCAGCGTTTAAAAGGTCTAATGAATGCGATTAAACTGGTTTTTGCTTCTTCTTTTTTGCAAATGGCGAAGAGTTATATTGCCAGTTTGAATTATCGAGTTGTTGAAGAAAAAATGGCTGTGGTAATCCAGGAAATTGTGGGTGACCAACATGGAGATCGATACTATCCCCATTTTGCTGGTGTTGCCCAGTCTTATAACTTTTACCCTACAGCAGATGTTAAACATGAAGAAGGTGTTGCTATGATAGCCGTTGGCCTGGGACAATCGGTTGTAGAGGGCGGAAAAGCATATCGTTTTTGCCCCCATTATCCCAATCAACAGTATCTTTCTCTTGAAGACATGATCAAATATTCACAAACAGAATTTTATGCAATTGATCTAACTCAGAAAAATTTTGATTTAAAAAAAGGGGATCACATTACCCTATCAGCTAATAAAATTTCAGTAGCAGAATCAGATCATACCCTTTATCATAGTGCATCTGTCTGGGATGCAGTCAATCAGAGAATTGAGGAAGATTTGTCCATCAAAGGCCCAAGAATCATCAATTTTGCCAATGTTTTAAAGTATGATTATTTCCCTCTCTGCAAAATTTTAATAGAACTATTGGATGTAACAGAAACTGCATTTGGAATACCAGTAGAAATAGAATTTGCCGTTAATTTAAATCATGACACAAAAAAAGGGATCTATCCTACTTTTTATTTCTTACAGGCACGGCCTTTAACTGTTCAGTTAGAAGAAATTTCATTAGCTGATGAACACATTAATAAAGAGGAATTACTGCTTTATACTGAAGAAGGGATGGGGCATGGAACTATTAATGATTTATCTGACATTATTTACCTGAATCCAGTAAGTTTTGATAAAACCAAAACAGTAGAAATGATGAATGAAATTGCCAGTCTCAATGAAAAAATGGTTGCTCAAGACAAAAACTATATTCTAATTGGGCCTGGGCGCTGGGGTAGTCGAGACCGATTTTTAGGAATACCGGTTCAATGGCCTCA
This sequence comes from Spirochaetota bacterium, assembly GCA_022361115.1. GTDB lineage: Bacteria > Spirochaetota > GWE2-31-10 > GWE2-31-10 > GWE2-31-10 > JAKSBL01. The sequence continues at coordinate 12,231 of JAKSBL010000193.1, forward strand.
GATTTCTAAAGCAAAAATCATTGTGGAAACAGGTTTAAAAGATTTTGATATCGACCCATCTCAAGGAACTCATTTTTTTCATAATCTGGTTTCCATGAATATTGGGTATTTCAATGTTCCCTATCATAGCAAAAACGATTTTATTGATTGGGACTGGATCTTAAAACAAAAAACAATCTATCAGGGGAAATACTTTTGCCACATACAATCTCAAGATTTCTTTAAGGTTTCGATGGATGGTAAACAAGGTATTGCCATCATTTATAAGACCGGATAGGGTCACTCAATTTTAGGCAAGGATAAAAATAAAATATATTATTTGGAGGTTATAATGAATCCTTACGTAAACGAAGTATTAGAACACTTGAAAAAAAAGTACAGCTGGGAAGAAGAATTCTTACAAGCTGCCACTGAAGTTTTAGAATCACTTAGTCTGGTTATGGAAAGAGAACCCAGATATAAGAAACACCGAATTTTAGAAAGAATGACAGAACCTGAAAGAGTAATAATGTTCCGTGTTCCTTGGCAAGATGATAAAGGTGAAGTGCATGTTAATTCTGGTTACCGTGTTGAATTTAACAGTGCTATTGGTCCATATAAAGGTGGTTTACGCTTTCACCCATCAGTTAATTTAGGTATTTTAAAATTCTTAGGCTTTGAACAAATTTTCAAAAATAGTTTAACCGGTCTGCCTATCGGTGGAGGAAAAGGTGGAAGTGACTTTGATCCTAAAGGTAAATCAGACAATGAGGTAATGCGTTTCTGCCAAAGTTTTATGAGTGAATTATTTCGCCACATTGGTCAAAACACTGATGTTCCTGCCGGTGATATTGGAGTTGGTGGCCGTGAAATCGGTTTTATGTTTGGACAATACAAAAAACTAAGAAACGTTTTTGAAGGCGTTTTAACTGGTAAAGGATTAAAATGGGGTGGAAGTTTAATTCGACCTGAAGCTACTGGTTATGGTGCAGTTTATTTTGCTGAAGAAATGTTGAAAACAAGAAATGAATCTTTCCAAGGCAAAACTGTATTAGTTTCTGGATCTGGTAATGTTGCACAATATGCTGTAGAAAAAATCAATTCACTGGGTGGTAAAGTTATTTCCTTATCTGACTCTACCGGTTCCATTATTGATGAAAACGGTATTGACCAGGAAAAATGGGAATACGTTATGGATCTTAAAAATGTACAAAGAGGAAGAATCAAGGAATATGCTGACAAATTTGGTGCTAAATACTTTGAAGGCAAAAGACCTTGGGGATTGGCTAAAGCTGAAATTGCTCTACCTTGTGCAACACAAAACGAAATTAATCTGGATGAAGCTAAAGCTCTGGTTGAAAATGGCTGTTACTGTGTATCTGAAGGCGCTAACATGCCAACTGAACCTCAAGCAGTTGAATACATGTTAGAAAAGAAAGTTCTTTTTGGACCAGGTAAAGCTGCTAATGCTGGTGGTGTTGCTACTTCTGGTTTAGAAATGTCTCAAAACAGTATGAGACTGGCTTGGACAAGAGAAGAAGTGGATGAAAAATTACACAATATTATGATTAATATCCACAAATCCTGTAAAGAAGCCATGGATCAATATGGCACACCAGATAACTATGTTAATGGTGCTAACATTGCGGGATTTAAAAAAATTGCTGATGCAATGATTGAACAAGGTTTAGTATAAAACTATTCGCTATTTTTAAGAGGCACAAAAAGTGCCTCTTTTTTTTTGCTCTTTACTGAAAAATCAAAATTTCAAATTAGATATAACTCAGATAAAAAAAACTCCTTTGATGAAAAATTTGCATAGTTTGATAAAAAACTGTCAACAAATTCCATGTTATTAACAAGTTATTAACAAGACCTTGTATAATATGTGAATAATTGAATTTAACTTCAATCAGTTTTCATGCTTAAAATTAAATTTTATAGAAATTTCAGAAAAATAAAAAACTGGGAAATGCCTAAAATATGGTTACTTTTGGTAAAATTTCGTTAAATTTGACTGATTTGTGTTAAAATTTGATTATCTAAATTTAACACTTACTTTATCGTATGAAAAGATACATTTTTTTTTTTTTTTTTTAACAAATTATTAACAATTAAATTAAATTTAAAAAAATATTGACAATTCAACTTTAAACTGATTTTATTAGGAACCTTTACAGAAAATAAATGAAATTCATACAACTAAATTATCACTATGTCAGTTAATTTTTTTCAGGAAAAAAAAACGGTTACATCCATTAGTGAGTTAAAAAAACAATTAAACTGGTTAAAAGATACAACATTACTAGAAAAAATTACTCACAAATTTCCATTCAAAATCACTCCCTACTATTTATCTCTCATTAATCCTGAAGACCCTCATGACCCTTTACTACTTCAGGTTTTTCCTGACATAAAAGAAATGGACCACCACCCCTCACTAACTCTTGACTCCTTTGCAGAACAGAAGAAATGGGTTGCCCCAGGTATCATTCAACGTTATCCAGATCGTGTTCTTCTAGTCACTACAAATCACTGCTTTGCTCATTGTCGATATTGTACCCGCAAATGGAATTGGTCACAATCCTATCGGTTCCAAGAAGACCATCTAAATGAAGCGATCAAATACCTGACAAATCAAACTCAAATCAGAGAAATCATTCTTTCCGGGGGAGATCCTTTTCTTCTCAGGCCTCAATTTTTGGATCAAATTTTAAAGAGGATACTTTCTATTCCACAAATAGAAGTGGTGAGAATAGGCAGCCGCATTCTCACATTTGCTCCTCAAAAAATCAGTCCATTTATTAAAATTTTAAAGAAATACCAACCTCTTTGGTTAATGACCCATTTTAATCATCCCAATGAATTTACCAAAGATACTGAGGATGCTATTGACAATCTAATCACTGCCGGAGTTGTGCTCTGTAACCAATCAGTATTACTGAAAGGCATAAATGATGATTTTTCAACTATGAAAAAACTTTTGCATAAATTAGAACAAATGCGGATTAAACCATATTATCTCTTCCAGTGTGACCTGGTGAGCGGCACCTTTCACTTTCACACAAAGGTGATTCAAGGATTAGCAATAATCAAAGAATTATATGAACAAACAGGTGGATTATGTATTCCTCAATATGTGATAGATCATCCGGAAGCTGGAAAGATCCCTCTCCTTCCCCAGTTTTGTACAAAAACAGATGATCATACTCTGGAAATTACGAATTATAAAAATGAAAAATTTATATACCCATTAACAGTCAGTTAATAGTAACCCGGAACACCTTTAAATAAATTTACCTAATTATTTTTCTTTCAATAACCTGTTTACCTCAAAAGATAGTTCTTGTATGGTAAAGGGTTTTAAAAGAAAATGATTATTCACCAATTTATTAGCTTCTTTAACAATTTTGTCATTATCAATTCCAGAAATTAGAAGTACTTTAACATCTGAATTCATTTTCTTCAATTCTTCAATCACAGTTTTACCAGTCATTTTTGGCATAAAAACATCCAAAACAACTAGATCGATTTCTTGTTGAGTGTTTTGATAAATTTCAATGGCTTGATATCCATTTTCTGCTATGATGGACTGATAACCACACTCTTCCAGCATTTGCCTCGTTGTTTCACGGATATATTTTTCATCATCTATCAGAAGTACTTTTCCTTTTCCCATGATTATTTTTTCATTTGAATTTTTAGGTAGAATAGAGTACTCAATACTTTCTTCAAAGGGTAGATAAATATAAAATGTAGTTCCCTCCCCTTTTTCTGAATCAAAATCAATAAAACCTTTGTGATTTTTAACAATATTATAGACCATGGTTAATCCTAAACCAGTTCCTTTACTTTTCTCTTTTGTACTAAAAAAAGGGTCAAATATGGATTCTCGATGTTTCATATCAATCCCTTCACCTGAGTCCTCAATCGTTAACAACCAGAAATTTCTATCTTCTTTTAATTGATTTTTTCTTTGTAATTGTGTAGAGTCTACCAGATTAAGAGAAATAGTAATTTTACCGGATCCAGTAATAGCATCTCTAGCATTGATCATCATATTTAATAATAATTGTTCTATTTGACTCTTGGCACCAAAAATATAAGCTGGTTCTTCATAATAGTTTACAGAAATAGTGATCAGTTTGGTAAAGGATTTGTTACAGAGTTCTACAACTTGGTTAATTTCTTGATTCAGATCAAATATTTCATGTTCTATATTTTTATTTCTGGCTAAAGACATTAACTGACGGATAATATTCTTACCCTTTGTGGCAGCTTCCTGTATTGTTGATAAATCATCTTTGAGATCTAAAATATCAATTTCCTGTTCTTTTTTTATTCTATGGTCGATTAATGTCAAAGTACCTAAGATCCCTCCTAAAATGTTGTTAAAATCATGAGCTAGACCACCTGACATCATGCCAATGGTTTTTAATTTTTGAGCCTGGCGTAGTTGAATTTCAGTACTCTCTAATTGAGAAATATCATCGATTCGTATTACCATTTCGTCCAAATTATTTTTTAAAGGAAAAATCGTAATATTATAAAATTTTTTGCCTAATTTCTCACTCTGGTATTCATCTTTAAACTCAAAGGTTTTTTTGGTTTTAATCACATATTCAAAATATTTTTTAAATTTTTTAAAGTACTCAGCAACTTCCCAGATAATCTTGCCCTGTATTTCAAGGGCTGGCAAACCAATGATACTTTGAGCAATCGTATTAACATGATTTATTTTACCTTCACTATTAAAAGTAATGATAGAGGATGGCATGGATTCTATAATATTATACAAATAATTTTTTAAATAAATAGCATTTTGTTCCATGACATAACGGCTACTCACATCTCTAGCAGTACCCTGTATTTCTATTACCTGATTTTTTTTAACGATTGGATTTACCTGAATTTCCAATATGATTCTATAACCATCTTTATGATTTACTTCCAGATAAAAAGAAGGGGGGATATGACTTTTTCTAAAAACATCTTTGGTTATCTGAAGGGCATGAATGTTCATTTGTTCATTTGGAAAAATATGGCTATTTCTAATAAAAACATTTTTGTACTGCTCTGTAAAAAACTCACTCCTATAACCCAGGATTTTTTCCACAGCAGAACTGACAAAAGTGAAATTAAATTCCCGATTAATTTTAAAAATAAAATCAATATTATCTTCAACTAGTTTGCGATACTTTATTTCTTTCTCTTTCAGATCATTCTCACGATCGCAAACCCGATTAACCATACGGCTAAAATTTTTAGCCAACTGGTTAATTTCTTTCACTTTATATACTCCAAAATCTACTTCATAATTTCCATGAGTAATATAAGATGTCTTTAATGATATTTCTGAGAGGGGCTTAAAAATTGTTATAATACCAAAATAGTCTGAAACTATGGCAATAAAAATACCAAATATCAATACAATAATCAGCATCACTTTAACTATTTGTACAGGGCGAGTTGCTTTGATTTTCTCCTGGAGTACATAAACATTCCAATTAATAGTAGGGACACTAACAGGGGATAAAAAAAAAGTAGAGTTATCATAGCGGATGAGATTATCATAAAACAGAGAGTACTGATGATCAAGCTTAATATTTATGTTTTCAGTAACATATTTATCATTGGGATGGGCAATAAGATTTCCAAAAGAATCAGTAACTAAAACAAGAATACCCTGTTTTTCATCATTAAAACGAATGATATCGTCCCTTAAGTTTTTTAAATTGAGATCAGCTTTGATCATTCCAGAAAATTGATCGTTGTAGAATATATTTTGAATGAAAGATACTTCCGGCTTTCCGGTTAAAATAGAAACTGTAACTGGTGTGACTTGAAGATGCTCATCAATAGATCTTGATTCTGGTTGATAGGGAAAGGTAAAGCCCTTCCACCGGGGATCATCCGGATATTTATAAACCAATTGATATTGTTGATTATAAATTTGAATGGCGGTAAACAACTCAAATTGTTCAATTTCCTTTAAGATAAAACCACTATAATCAGAACCAATTGAACCGGTATTTTCGATGGTTTTAGTTAAAGTGGTGAGACTTTTTTGTGATAATTTGATATAGTCACTAATTTTATAAGTAATACTTTTTGCTAAACTCTGATTTTTTGTCAGTGTTATATTATTTGTATAATAATAAAACATCAGTATGGAACCTATCCCAATAATGATGATTGGGATAATAAATACAGTCATTGTATAATAAAGAATTAAATGAATAATACTTAATCTTTTCATATTTTTATTCTTCTTTCCGAATAAAACTACCCTTTTTAAAAATATAATGATAGATTTCCTGATTTACATCTCCATTTTGATTTATTTTTAATTCCGGATCACCTAAAGTAAACAATTGATCATCAAAAAGAGCTTTTAAAATTAAATTATGTGACATTTTTCTTTTTTTTGATAATTCATAATGAAGAGAAACCGCCTGGTAACTTAAAAATGCGCCGATTGTAGGTTCTTTTCCATATCTTTTCTTGAAATTTTCATAAAAATCATTCTGTTGTTCTAAAGCGATACTTTTTGTCCCAGCTATATGCATATTCTGTAATGAATCACCTGCATAAATTAATAGATCCTGGTTTACGGCCCATTCACAACCATATAATTGATAGTTTTGAAAATATCGAGATATTTGCTGAACTAGATAAGCTGTGTTGATGGTATTGGCAATAATTAAAAAATGTTGAGGCTGAGTATTTTGAATATCAGAGATCAATTCTTTAAATGAAGGGAGAAAGTAAGAATAAAAATGTATTTGAGTAATTTCAGAAAAAGATTCTTGATCTGCCAGCTTATAAAAGCTGTTTAAGAAATGATAACTGTGATATCTCTCGTCTACCTGATAAAAAATGACCAGTTTATCACCAGGTTGATAGTTCTCTAAAAAAATCTCCCATGTTTTTTCAGCTAATTGATGAATACTAGAATTTAATGTGAAAATATTATCATTTCTGTTCAAAATTTCAGGAGTTGTACAAGCCGTCAGATAAATTGGGAAATTTAACTCATTCAGCTGAGGAATAATATTAACAGCAATTTGATTCGCTACAGGACCGATTAAGGCTTCGATCTCATTTTCTCTTTTTATTTGATAGATTATTTCTTTAGCAACATTGCTTTGGTAGTAATCATTAAATGTGATTAGCTTCCATTTTTTCCCTTTATTATCTTTTCTCTGATTGATTTCTTCTATAGCCAATTGGGCTCCATTACGATTATCAATACTGTCTTTTAAATATTGATCTTTAAAAGACCCTAATAATCCAATCTGTACTTCATTGTTGACAGCACAACTAGTAAAAATCAAAATCAAACTGAAAATTAAGAATGAATAAGGAGAGATTTTTATCTTCATAATTACCTCTATTTTATTATATACTTAAAAGTTGTGATTTTTAAGCAAAATATCATTTTAATTACGTTTTTAACTAGAAATAACAAATTTGGGATAAAATACCTATTGCATTAGGATCAACATTTTGTAAATATAAGGCTATAATATAAATATGGAGATGATGAATTGAATACTGCTATTTATTATTTTTCCGGTACCGGCAACTCATTTGTAGTTGCACGAGACTTAGCCATAAAATTATCAGCTAAAAAAATATCCATCCGCTCTCTCATTGATAAACAAAGGATAGAAATTCCTGATGCTGCCATTGTATTGGTTTTTCCAGATTATCACTCAGGTCTTCCTAATATTGTAAAATCCTTTATTGAGAAACTGGAAAGTATCAAACAAAAAATATTTTATGGAATTTGTACTTTCGGAGGAAATAGCCCTGGCCCGACTATAAAGTATTTACAAATTGCTATTGAAGCAAAAGGAGGAACTCTTAGTGCTGGATTTAGCATTAAGATGCCTTATAATTATATTTATCCTACAGGAAAAAAATATCCGAATTCTGTTGTTTTAAAACCTCAATCTCAGGAGGAACAACAACAAATCTTTAAAATGTATCAAAACAAATTATTACAAATCATTCCCTTTATACAAATGAAAAAGTCCGGCATTTTTGAAGTCAGTGCACTCTTCCTTTTTAAAATCATCGATCTATTCAACTTAAAAGAGTGGCTTGGAAAAAAGATCTGGCTAAAAATGGCAGGTTATCAACAAAAAACTCAGCTGTCTTTTGCTGAAAGCCGAAAATTAATGGACCATGGCTTTACAGTCACTGATCAATGTATTGGCTGTGCTAACTGTGCAAAAGTATGTCCTGTTGGAGATATTAAACTGGAAGACCAAAAACCCACCTGGCTTCATCATTGTGAACAATGTTTTGCCTGTTTACAATGGTGCCCCCAATCTGCCATTCAATTTGGTAAAGGAACTATTAATGGTACTCATTATCACCATCCGGAGGTAAAACCTCAAGATTTATATCAGCAATGATCTTTCTTATTTATTCTTAGGCGATAATTATCTAACTGAAACAAAAAAAATTAAATTTTTTTCAATTTTTGATATTTTCCCGGTATTTTTATTCCTTAAGTGATATATTTAGGTATTAGTAAACAAAATGTATTGGGAGAGAAAGATGAATCAAAATGGTATTTCTCAATTAAATTGGAACTCATTAAGACAAAAATTAAATTGGATCAAATGGTTAGAAAAACAAAAAAAAGATAATCCAGCATTACATGACTATTGGGCTGTTCATTCCTGTAATGGGTGTCAACAATTGGATGATACTTTATGCTGGTGCAATCTTTTAAAATTGCCTGCAACTTATAATCAGGACTTAACAGAATCATTTGGCATTACTGGTATGCCTTGTGGCGGAGAAAAATTCGAAAGGCTGGCCAAATTAACTCATGATTCTGAAATTCTTAATTTAAAAATACAAAAATAAATAATTCGAATCAATTTAAAATTTTTGATAATTTTGTTTCTGAATGACAAAATATGACACTCTAAAAGGATAATGTGACATTATCCCACTTAGAACTTCTGTCGTCTAAAAGAAATTTTTTAGATAACAGAAGTTCCCTCCCTAATTTGATAAATAATAATCAGAAATCACCAGCTACAATTTTCCGTTTTATTAATTATTTTGGATATAATTCTGTTTAGCTAATAAAATGTACATTTTCAGACCTGCAAAGACTGGAATGACCAGTAAATGTCATCAAAAAATAAAATCACACTCAGAACTTTAGATATAATGATTTAATACTTGCTTTTATTTGTTATAGAGTTTAGTATACTTGTGGAAATCTTATCATTATTCATCAATCAGGCAGTATGAAAAAAAAGAAATACACTATTTTTATTATCAATTTTTATATCTATCAATTTTTAAAATATTTTGCTTTTGTATATGCCTTTTATTTATTGTGGATGAAACAATTAGGTTTGAATGTATTCACCATTTCCATTATCCTGGCATTATGGTCAGCATCAGTTGTTATTTTAGAAATACCAAGCGGAATACTGGCTGATAAATTTAGCCGTAAATGGTTAATGGTTCTTGGATGTTTGATACACAGCTTAGGTATTTTCATCTGGTTTTTAATGCCTAATATCTGGGGATTTACTATTGGTTTTTTTTGTTGGGGAATTGAAGAGGCTTTTAGTTCTGGATCAGAAGAAGCTCTCCTCTATGATAATCTTGCTTTTTTTAAACTCACTACCCATTATGAGAAAGTTGCAGCAAATGGACGTTTTATCAATAAAACAGGTTTAATCATTGCTTTACTCATTGGAGGAATAATGGCAGCCTGGAACATGAAGTATACTACATTAATATCAGCAATTTGCCTTTCTCTATCTGCAATTCCAGCTTTTTTTCTATTTGAGTTTAAAAGTGATAGCCTAGAGAAAACAGACAAAAAAGAACAATTTGCATTCTTATTCATTTTAAAAACCCTAGTAAAAAACAGAGAAATGCTACTCTTATATTTATTCGCCATATTGGTTTTTACTGGTATTGGTGTTTTAGAAGAATATGTTCAGCTTTTTTTTGAATGGAAAAAATTACCTCTGTATTTTTTGGGTATCGGATTATCCGTTGTTTTTATCTTTCAGGCCATTGGTAACTGGTTGGCAGGATTTCTTTATCAAAGTAAACTTAAAGTATTAAATATTTACACGTACTCTTTGGTTAGTGCAATCTGTCTTTTTATTTCACTTTTGCTTCAATCTCTCTATATCAGTTTAGTCTTCTTTTTACTGCCATTTTTATTTACTTGTATTGCTGAAATCATAGTAGAAGGTCAATATCAACGTCTGATATCTAGTTCACAAAGAGCAACTTTTATGTCTTTAATCAACTTCTCAATGAATGTTACAGGAATAGTGATGAGCATTACCTTTGGAATACTAAATAAATTTCTGAATATAAAGGGTGGGTTTTTCCTTTTTGTTATCTTATTGCTTTTAGGTAGTTGCCTGGGATTGCTAAAAAAATCAGATGATTTGTCATCTCTATATTGACACCAAGGGGTGATTATCTTAAAATAAGTTTATTATGGAAAAATTGTTAAAAAGCAAAAAAATAGATCAAATTTTAGAGGATTTTCAAAATCCTCAAAAAAGTGATTTAGGAAAAATTCTTCTCCGTTTTCAAGATGAATTTGGTTTTCTTAACGAAGATATATTTAAAAAAGTTGCTCAACACATAGGAGTAACAGCAACAGAAGCTTATGGCTATGCTTCCTTTTATTCTTTATATTATCTAACCAAACCAGGAAAATATATCATCAAAATCTGTAAAGGGACGGCCTGTCATATAAAAGATGGCCCCAGGATTATTTCTGATATTGAACACTATTTAGAAATAAAAACAGGTGAGACAACCAAAGACGGTCTTTTTAAACTGGAAAAGGTTTCCTGTTTAGGCATTTGCGCTTCGGCACCTGTCATAAAAATTAATGATAA
>JAKSBL010000726.1 GCA_022361115.1 Spirochaetota bacterium
AAAATATAAAAAATGGCATATTTAATGTAAAAATTGATTTTAAAGTCAATAATGAGTTAGATGAACTGCTTTTAGGTTTTAATGATATGGCACAAAAATTAGCTGACGATCAGGTAAAAATGAATAGTTATATTGACAAAATAACGATGCTCAATGAATATAATGAAACAATCATCAATTCTTTAAAAGTTGGTATTTTGATTATTAATAGTGAATTTAAAATTGAAAAGGTCAATAATTATTTTCTCAAAAATTTTCATTTTAAAACTGAAAACATTGTTCAAAAATCAATAAAAAAACTGAACATTGCTATTATTAACCAGGAAATTCTCAAAAATATCGAAAAAATCATTCGTAAAAAAAAGAAATTTCAGAATATTATTCAGCGAACCACTCATAACAAAATTTATGAGATGAAAACGTATCCTCTTTATAATAAAAAAAATGATCAAAACAATCGTACCTCTTGTATCTTAATCATTGAAGATATCAGTAAAAAAATGGAATACGAAGAAAAATTTTCCAAGCAGAAAAATTATCATCAATTAGCATGTTATCAGCTGGTATTGCTCATGAAATAAATAATCCTCTCAGTTCAATTATGGCTAATGCGCAAAATTTAATCAATGATGAAGATAATGAAGAGAAAAAAGTTTCTTTGAAATGGATAGAAAAAGAAACCAGAAGAATTGCTGGTATTATTAAGAATTTACTGGATTTTTCTACTTCCAATCATCAGCAAGATAATCAATCTGATGTAAATCAAATAATTCCAGAAATTATTAATTTAATTAATTATTCGTTAAAAAAAGAAAACCAAATTACTATCAAACCAGTTTTAGCGCAAAATTCTTCATTAATTTGTATTAACCAGGATGAGTTAAAACAAATTTTAATCAATTTGATTAAAAATTCTATCCAGGCAATAGAGAAAAACGGTAAGATTATTGTTAAAACAACTAAAAATAAAAACAATATCAATATTTTTATTATAGATAATGGAGTTGGAATTAAACCAGAAGTAATTCCACATATATTTGACCCCTTTTTTACTACAAAAGAAAACAATATGGGAACCGGGTTAGGGCTTTCTATTGTATATGGCATTGTAACAAAATATAAAGGATCAATCAAAGTCAATAGCACAGTAGGAAAAGGTACAGAATTTATGATAACCTTGCCAGCAGTTAGAACTTAAGGGTGTAATATAAAAAAAAATAAAGACAGAATACAGATCATATATAATTGAGGATAAATATGCAAGAAAAAACATATACTGGGCATTCTATCATAATTGTAGATGATGAAGATGGAATCAGACATGGTTTGAGCAGTTTTTTTAAAAAAAAGTGCTTTAAAGTCTATGCTACAGGTAACTTTCAAGAAGCATTGAACATTGTTAAAATAAATACTATTGATATTGCGATTGTTGATATCAGGCTGAATAATGGAAAAAGTGGAATAGATTTACTGCAAGATATAAAAACAATTGATCCAGATATAACCGTAATTATGATTACTGGCTATGGCAGTATTGATAATGCTGTGAGTGCCATGAAAATTGGAGCTTTTGATTATATCGTAAAACCTATAGATAGTATTAAACTATTTGCTTCCATCACAAAAAGTTTGGAAATTAAAATTTTAAAAAAGGAGAATTTATTTTTAAAAAACGAATTGTTTCAAAAAAACAGCAATAGTAAAATGATCACACAAAATCCTAAAATGAAATTATTAATTGAAAAAGCAGATAAAATCAAGAACAACCCAGTTACAGTCTTAATCACAGGTGAAAGCGGAACAGGCAAAGAAGTATTTGCCCGTTATGTTCACTTTACTAGTAATCGAAAAAATGAGAATTTTGTCGGGATTAATTGTGCTGCCTTATCAGACTCTCTTTTATTGAGTGAACTTTTTGGGCATGAAAAAGGGGCTTTTACAGGTGCTATTGATAAAAAACTAGGAAAATTTGAAATTGCTGACGGAGGAACTCTTTTTCTTGATGAAATTGGTGATATGTCATTAGATACACAGGCAAAATTATTAAGGGTCATAGAAGAAAGCAGTTTTGAAAGATTAGGCAGTAATAAGAAAATATCTGTGAACATACGACTCATTGCAGCTACAAATAAAGATTTAAAACAACTTATTCAGGAAGGCAAATTTCGAGAAGATCTTTATTATCGTCTCAATGTGATTTCATTTGAACTTTTACCCCTAAGAGAGAGAAAGGATGATATTCCCCTATTGGCCGATCATTTTATTAACAAGTGCAATACCAAGTATAAAAAAAACATCCTTCATTTTACTAAAACTGCTTTATTAAAATTTCAGGAATATCATTGGCCAGGCAACATTAGAGAATTTCAAAACTACATCAATCAAATTATTCTTCTTACAGATAAAGAGATTATTGCAGAAAATGATTTACAAACTAATATCATAAAGGAAAAGGAAAATAACCAGGATGGTCTTGAAATATCAGATAAAAAAACTTTAAAAGATCAAATCGAAAAAGTGATTAGTTTTTATGAAAAAAAAATTATTAAAAAAGCTTTACTGGCAAACAAAAATAATAGAACCAAAACTGCACAAGAGCTGAATATAACCCGAAAAACTCTAAGGTTAAAAATGAACAAATACCAAATATCTGATGAATAACCTAATTAAATATTGAATAATTGCCGTTCCTAATCTATCATTAATACTAGATTTATAAAAGAATTAGGAATAAGATATGAGCAGGCAAATATTTGTATTCTTGTTATATTTACTTTTTATATTGCAACTGGCGAGTCAAATTAAAATCATTACAGTAGAGGAGCCTCCAACTAATTATCAAGTAGATGGAAAATTGCTGGGAACCACGGTTGATATAGTAAAGGAAATGATAAAGTTATCCGGAGAACAACATCATATTGAAGTTTTACCAGGGAACAGAGCCTTACAAATTGTAAATTCAGAACCTAATATTATGCTTTTTACACTTGGTAAAACCCAACAAAGAATAGATCTTGGTTATCACTTTATAGGACCAGTCATTACGCGTAAACATGCATTATTATCAACCAGCAATTCAAAAATTAAAATCAAAAATATACAAAGTTTAAATAAGTATTCCATAGGTGGATTATCTGCTGATTGGAGAGTCAAATATTTTACAGATCAAGGTATAACCGTTGATTTAAATACAAATAATGAATCAAATTTTAAAAAACTCTTTTTGGAGAGGATTGATTTAGTAATCTCTTCAGACATTGAAGCCTTATCTCTTACCAAATTAGTTGGAAAAACTCCTGCAGATGTAAAAATTGTTTGGGTGATAAAAGAAGCCCCAAGTTATATTATTTTCTCCAAACACACACCTTTCGAGATTGTAAAAAAATGGGAAACTCTGTTTCGCAAAGTCATGGATAGTAAAATTATGGATAAATATAAGACAAAATGGAATAATATACTGGGAGTGGCTGTAAAATTTGACCAGCAAAAAGGCTTTATTATACAATAGAAAATTTTTAAAGACTGCTGATCAAAAGGATAATAAACTGTCTGAACTGAGACAGATGTAAGAGAATTTGTTACTTAATAATAAAACCCTTGTCTTTTGTGAAGATTAAAGTTTTATCTAATTCTTTACTCCATTTTTTAGCTGACTGCTTCAATGTATTTCCATTAATGACAGTTTGATAAGCATCCATCCATTTATTTACAGTTGGTTTTGGAGTATCTTTTGAGAGCATGATATAACTAGATGCTTCCCTGATTACCCAGGCAACTTTTACATCACCAGGAACAAAACCCACTTTTTTGGTCATAGAGAGAGACTCGATATCTGAGGAAATGACAAAATCTAATCTGCCTGCTATTAATTTTTTACAACATGAGATTACAGTGCCAGATCATAGTGAGATCATAGGCGCCAAGTGAGAACATAGTGCCAGGCACTGTAATTCACAGTAATATATAAAAATCAATAGGAGTACCTTAAAACTTCCTGATATTCCTTTTCCATTGTCAGCAAGACTTCCAAACGTTCTGAAAAGTTGTCACTAAGACTCAAAAATATCTCATGCAATGTTATCTTCACTTTACCCTCATAATTTTCCTGTAAGTAATGTTTAATCGAAGAATAAGCATAAACCCGCGGATTATCCACATATCCCTTACGAACAGAATTATAAGCCATATACCAGAGTAA
>JAKSBL010000691.1 GCA_022361115.1 Spirochaetota bacterium
GTTGTAGAAAAAATAATTCAGTATTTTGATATCCCCATTTCTATTGATACTTATAAAAGCGAGGTTGCTGAAGAAGCACTAAAAACTGGTTGTAAAATAGTGAATGATATCAGTGGATTTTCTTTTGATAACCAGATGATTAACATGGTTAAAGACTATCAGCCTGCCTGTATTGTAATGCATATCAAAGGAACTCCCAAAAATATGCAAACCAATCCAGTGTATGAAGATGTTGTGAAAGAGGTTTATCAGTTTCTCAGTAATCAAGTAAAACTCTTACATTCACAAGGGATTAAAGAGGTTGTTATTGACCCAGGTTTTGGATTTGGTAAAAGTCTGGATGATAATTATATCTTATTGAAAAACCTAAACCGGTTTGCAGAAATCGGTGTACCCATACTAGCAGGTATTTCCCGAAAATCTATGATTGGAAAAGTAGTTGATGTACCTCCCAAAGAAAGATTAGCAGGTTCGATAATTTTAGATATGATTGCTGTCCAAAATGGCGCCCAAATCATACGTGTACATGATGTGAAAGAACACCTGCAAGCATTGAAGATCTATGAGAAATATCTGTCTTTATAAAATAATTTTAAAAGAGCCAAATAAATTTAATCAAATCTATTAATTTAAAAGCTACTTCGATCATCTCGAATTTCAAAAGCTTTATATTTGTCAGTAGCTTTCCTCATTTTTCTCATTCTTCTTCTTTTCTTTAGTTTTGAAAATAGCTGAATAAAAAACTTAAACATCAAAATCCCTAAAACTTTTTATTTAATGATAGCTCAATAAAATAAAAAAACAACCCGGGTTTTCCCTTATAAAAAGCAAGGGAGAAGGTTTTATTTTTTTTAAAAAATATAAATATTTTATTTAGTTTACTCATTTTGTATATATTTCTAAATAGAGTGGAGGAGGAGCAAACTTATATTTTGTAGTGTTTATCTGAAGTATTTTCGATTTTTTTCAATGAAAAAAATCTAGCTGATACTCATGATTTTATTACTGCAATTTAACAAACTAATAAAAATCTCTAAGCAGAAAATTTTTTTTACAATAAAAAAATGCAATAAAGTTGATTTTTACTAATTAATATCTTAATATAAACACATGAGCAATTATTCATATAAAAGAATTTATGAAACATGATCAATGTCAAAGTACGATCTTTTCTTAAGGCACTATTAACAGTATTGAAGACCCATAACTATTCAGCTATTGAGCCATTTTTTTAAAATTTTCAGAGATGAATCACCTTTAAAAATTCTGAATACTCTATATTTACAAAGGACTTTCTATGCGTATTTATTTAATCATAGTGATTTTATTATTCAATTTATTCTTTTTTATTAGAGCTTTTTTGTTATCAAAATCATTAGGCCAAAATATTAAAGCCAAAAACCTACTACTTCATCTAGCAATCTTTTTTGCTGGATCAGCATCGATTCTGTTCTTACTATATTTAGTCTTACCAAGGTTTTACTTTTTCTGGTTTAAAATCTTTCAATCCAGTGTATTGGAAATGATTGGAGCTATTCTTATCACCGGTGGAATAGTTTTTAGTTCTATAGCTTCTCTTTCCTTAAAAAACTCCTGGAGAATTGGTTTTGATAGATCAGAGAAGACAGAATTGATAACAAATGGAATTTATGGCCTCTCACGAAACCCCTATTTCTTAGCATACGATTTTGTTCTTTTGGGAATGGTATATTACTCATTAAGTCTTTTGATCATGGTTCCTGTTCTGCTTACGATCATTTTATTTCATTTAATGATTTTGAAAGAGGAACAGTTTTTGGAACAAACACATGGAGATATTTATATAGATTATAAAAATAAAGTGAGAAGATATATATAAGAATCAAAAGCAATGAAAGGATGTTAAAGTATAAATTAAATCATTTAGATTGTGTCAATTGTGCTGCAAATATGCTATATTAAGACAATATTTTTGATCAGCAAGGCCTTCTGTGAAACATATTGATATTTTTATCCATTTATTATGCTTATTGACAGGTATTATAACAGCTCTTCTGGGATTTTTATTATATTTAAAATACCGTGTTAAGGTAATTCGAAATTATGCCTTTTTTATTTTAACTACAACTTTTACAGTTACTGCAACCACACTGGGCAACTATATTAATTATTTTGTTTCATTTCAAACCAGTTTAGTCAGTGATATTATCAGTCATTTTATTTTTGCACTATTTTTGACTTTAATTTATTATACTCTTTCATTATTTGCCCTGGGAATTATTGAAAAAAAGATAAAATCCTTTATTCAGCTTATTGTGATTTTCCCCTGGATATGCTGATTTTTCTCATATTGACAGGAAGTTATTTTGCTTTTGTTCAAAAACACCAATTTGTTCTTCTCTTAGTAGATGGTTATTTCCTTTTCATTTTATTAACTCTTTTTCTGGCTTTTATCGTTTATAGTATTTTAATTTTTAGACATTTGAAATTTATAGAGAACATGGATCTGAAAAGAGCATTAAAAATACTCGCTTTGCTTTTTATTTTGTATATTCCTTTCCAGGTAGCTTTAATTTCTCTGACAAAAGATCTCCTCATCATTTATCTTTCACGTAATCTTTTTTATTTTTGTATCAATATGATTAGCATTGTTTTTGCAGCTAAATACTTTTTTTTATCAGCTCCCAATATTATGGATAAAATAAAGGTAAGTGATCTGTTCATAAATAAATATACGATAACCAATCGAGAAAAAGAGGTGATAGAATTGTTATTAAGTGGCTTATCTATTAAAGAAATCAGTCGTAAATTAGATCGCTCTTTTAAAACCATTAATAACCACATTCATAATATTTATCAAAAAACCCGGGTCAGTAGTAAAATTGAGTTACTTAATCTAGTCAAAGAAATCAATATTCAATAAAAAAAATAAAAATCTTTTCAAATTGGGATAAAATACCTATTTTCCCTTTTGCAGATCCAGTGTAAAGTATCATTACGTTTAACTTATCCGTGAAGAACATCTAATGAATGGACAGATTTTGGAGGAAAAATGAGAAAATCAAAAGCATCAATATTGGGGATGATTTTAATGATACAATTTATTTTATTGTTTACTGCTTCTTGTGTGAAGGTTGATCCAGATAGTATTATACCTCAGAATGTAAATCTGCAAGCTGTTAAAGATGGTAAATATAAAGCAACCTATCAACATTTTCCGGTAAAAGTGAAAGTTGAAGTGATAGTGAAGGGGAATACTATAAAAAATATTAAAATATTAAAGCATAGAGAAGGGCAGGGGGAAAAAGCAGAGAAAATTATTGATCAGGTGCTACAAAAACAATCAGTAGAAATAGATGTTATAACAGGAGCAACTTTGAGTAGTAAATGTATTTTGAAAGCGGTAGAGTTAGCCTTACAAGATGCAAAAGACTAAAGTTATTAACAACTTATTGACAAAATGTCTCAGTTATTGACAGGTATTTTTAAAAAACAATAATAACAGGAGCTAAGAATGGCTACAGAAATATATTATTTTTCAGGTACTGGGAATTCTTTATTTGTGGCAAAAGAATTACAAAATAGAATTCCAGATTGTCAATTGATACCAATTGTCAGTTCCTTAACACAAGAGAAAATTACTCCAAAAGCTGAGTCTATTGGATTTGTATATCCTGTAATCATGTCCTGTTTGCCTCTGCCCGTATCTCAATTTCTAAAAAAACTTGATTTATCTCAGATCAATTATATTTTTGCTGTTCCGACTCGGATTGGAACTCCACATAGCTCATTTCATACTATTAATAAGTTTTTAAAACAACAGAAGAAAAAGTTAAACTGTACTTTTATTTTAAATTTACCCTCAAATGACCCAAAGTTTCATTCCATCATTCCCAATGATGATGATATCAAACAGTTAGAAAAAATAGCTTTATCACATTTAGATCAAAATATTGATAAAATATTAAGACAGGAAAATTATCAGGAAACCGATACCAATATTACCCAGCCACTACCAGCGGTTTTTATCAAAATTGTACCGGCTTTATTAAAAATCATGGAATGGTTTAAACTTTCACCTAAATTTTATGCAGATGAAAAATGTATTACTTGCGGAAATTGTGAGAAAATCTGTTTATCAACAAGAATCAATATGATTGATCAAAAACCTCAATGGAATAGAAAAATCTTATGCTATAATTGTTATGCTTGCCTGGATTTTTGTCCTCAACAGGCAGTTCAAATTAAGAATATGACAGAGGAAAACGGGCGATATTCACATCCATATGCGACTATGGATGAAATGATTAACCAAAAAGTATATTTCCAATAATCATCAGGAGGTACAGATGAATTACTGGTCAAATATCGAAGTTCCAGAGGATGATGAAGACCTTCGCCGAATCAATCAGTTGGAAAAAAAATTATTAGATATTCCACTTGAAGTGTTAGCTATTCGTGAGTTGATCACCCGATTTGAAGTTTGTCATTTTAGATATCAAAAGCATCTGAAAAATATTATTGATTCTATAAAAACACTCAAGCCCATAGTTGACCCTCATCTCATTGGCCGCTATCATATCAGTAGTGCTGATGATAACTGGATAAAAGATCAAACCGGCCGAAGTAAAAGAGGAATGCAATATATCTGGATTATCCAGAATTGGTTAGGAACAGCTAAAAATGAACATGAAGATTTTGACCAAACTTTATATCAACAAGTATTTCAATGGTTAGGCAAAAAAGAAAAAACAAAAAGAAAACTATTACAATTACTGTTAGCAAGGATGCTAGGGGATTGGGAAAATTATGAAAAATTATTAAAAGGAAATGAATATCAGGATTTAAAAGAGCAAATTATCCGAATTGATATCTGTCACTATGATTTTCCTAACAATATTACTTTAGTTTTACAAGGGATAGGGCAATTACAAGCTCAACCTCAATTTCAGGGGTGTGGTTCATTCTCAGCTGAAGCTAAGATAATACTACAAGAAACATTTCATGATTTAAAAAAATATCTTAGAACTTTTGAAAAAAAAGAAAATAAGAGTGACCTTATGAAGAAATGGTTAGTTCTTTCATTACTTAAAACGATCAAATCTCATGTTAAACTTTTTTTTTCATTATAGCTTCTCGTACCTGTGGAAATATCTATAGTTATACTACAATTAACCTAATGTTTTGAGGATTCTATTTAAAAAATGAATTGCGCTACTGATAATAAGATGATAAGATAAGCTAACTTTAATAAAAAAGGATGATAAGAATAACGGATGATTGATCTTCATTGTCACACTAATGCTTCTGACGGAGCTTTTTCTCCTTATGAATTGGTAAAAAAAGCTTTTCAGACTGGTATTACGACTCTTGCCATAACTGATCATGATACAGTAAGTGGAATTCCATCTGCTATTGAAGCTGGTAAAGAATATCAGATGGAGATCATTCCTGGTATAGAAATCAGCTGTAATTTTGAGAATATTCAATCAGAAATACATTTAGTTGGCTTATTCATTGATGATCAGAATGAGGAATTACTCCGGCTGCTGGTCCAATTGCGCAAGTTTCGATACCAGAGAAACCATTCTTATCTGGAGAAACTCAAACAACTAGGCATTCCAGTTAGTCTGGAAGAACTTGGCCAGGAGTTAACCCATGCGGATCAAAATAATATTCTCAACAAACTTGGAAAACCCAATTTTGCCAGGGTATTAGTGAAAAAAGGATATGCTGCTAATCAAATGGAAGCCGTTAAGAAATATTTTGATGATGATCATGGTTTAGCAAAGGTAAGAAAAGAAACTATTGATTTAAGTGAAGCATTAAAAAATATCCATCATGCCAAAGGTTTAGCAATTTTAGCTCATCCACATATTCTGATTAATGAATTAGGAAAATTTACTGCCTTTGCTGCTGTTTTTCAAAAAATGATAGAAATTGGAATTGATGGAATAGAAGTGTATTATAATCATTATGAAAGAAAACTGGTGAAAGATTTAAGGAGATTGGCTAGAAAGACCAATATGTTAATATCTGGCGGATCTGATTATCATAATGAAGTTTTTAGAAATGCACAATTAGGTTATTATGGAAAGAATAAAGAAATACCAGTAGAAATTCTGGAGCCTATTAAAAAGGCTTATACCAATCAGTCCAGTTAAAAAGCAACATAAGCTAAAAATGGTTGATTATTCCAGAGTTCAATCCCAATAAGCATGGTTTTTTGATTATTTTTTAAAACAATTTGCTGAAAATTTATGATTTCAGCAGGTAATTGATACTTGTTTTTTGATAATATCTCAATCTCAAAATCATGCTTTAAAAATTCATTCACTTCTTGGGTCATGTTTTTCAAACTGCGGTATTTTAAAGGTTTTTCATTGGTTAAAGCATAATTGATAAAGAGGGGAAGTTTGTTTTTCGTTGTAAAAAAAAGCTTATTATTTTGTCGTGAATAAAAATATAATCCTCTTATAAAATAAACCTGTTTATTTAATGGTTCAACTTGCTGTTGCTGGATTGTCCGGATCAGTTCTAATAATATTTTTTCAACTTGCTGTTGCTGATCATTTGAAAGCCATAAGTCCTTTCTGGTCACAAAATGTCTTTTAATCCAACCTCTACTTTCCAGATAATTTACTTCGATCCAGTATTCGCCATTAATTTTTTTTGTATTCCAGGTGAACTCCAGATTTTGGTAGCTAGCAGGAATGTAGTTTAGTATTTCTTTTTTATTTTCAGGATCTGAATAAATAGGAACAGGCTGGTCAATTTTTGTGTGAACAATATCACATTTTGGAAGAGTGAATAGATAATTAAAAGAAAAAAACAAGACCAACAAAAGATAGAATAAACGCACTGAGTATCCTTAAAAGCTTTTTAATAATATCGTTGAAAAAGGAAGGGGACTTAAGTTTTATAATAGCTTACATTCATAACCATGATTTTGTAAGATTTCTAATGCTTGATCCACTTTTTCATTGTATTCCAATCCTAAGCGGATGCTGCCTTGTTCATTTTCTCTAACATGAAGTACTTCTATATCCTTAATATTGATGTCATGTTGGCCCAATAAATTTGAAATATTGCCAATCACTCCAGGTTTATCAGGAACAAAAAGGACAATTTCCAGCATTGAACTGATAATCCCTTTTCGATAACGGGGCAGCAAATCTCTTTTATTTTTGGATTGTTGAAAATAATTTTTTAGCTGACTGGCATTTCCAGTCTTTAATATCTTTTTAAATATATTAAGATGTTCTTGATATTGATTCATTACCTGGAGTATTTTTTCTTTATTATCCAGACAAATATCAACCCACATGGATGGGTCACCAGAGGCTATCCTGGTCGTATCACGGAATCCGCCAGCTGCTAAAGAAAAAATATGATTATTATCATTATCTAAATGATCAGCTGTTTGTACTAGAGAAGCAGCAACAATATGAGGCACATGACTGATGACAGCAACAGCAAAGTCATGATCATCAATACTCATTTCTAAAACATTAGCATCAAGGGTCTGGGCCATTTGTTTTACTATGGTCAGTGATTTTTTATCGGAAAGTTTACTTGGTGTGATAATATACATAGCATTTTGAAATAAAAAGGGATCTAAAGATTCTGCACCGGTTTTTTCTGAACCTGCCATGGGATGGCCACCTACAAAGAAAAAAGGTTTGCTGTTTTGTAATGTTTCGATTTTTTGAGTAATCTCCTTTTTTGTACTTCCAACATCTGTGATAATGACATCCTCTTTTAAATAGGGTAGGAGTTCTTTCACTTTTTCAGGAATAAGTTGAACCGGAATAGCTATAATGAGTAAATCAATATTTTTAAGTTGATCATTGATTTCTGTATAAAAATGATCAATTGCCTTTAAATTTTGTGCAGTCTGGAGTTTATTCACATTTCTACCAATTCCAATGACTTTTTTGGCCCATTTTTTCTTTTTTAATACATAACCAATACTTGCTCCTAATAAACCAACTCCATAAATGCCTACATTCATTGTGTTCTCCGTTTTTTAATGAATTCGATATCTAATCAATGATTATCAATGAGTTTATCAAAAGTCTTTTCTTTATGTCAATCAGAAGTTGGTGAAATGCCAGTTGTTTAACTTAGGTTAAAAAAAACTGGTAGTTTAGTATTTTACTCTTTATCTGGAAATTTTTCACGAATTGCTTTGATAATATCATAAATTGAGAAAAAAGCTTTTACCACTTCCGGATCAAAATGTTTACCAGACTCGCTTTCGATAAGTTCTAAAACTTTTTTCTCATCCCAGGCTTCTTTATATACACGTCTAGAGATGAGAGCATCATAAACATCAGCTAATGCGGTAATTCTTCCGGAAATTGGGATTTCTTCCCCTTTTAACTGGTAGGGATAGCCGGTTCCATCCCATTTTTCATGATGATGAATAGCTATCTCTGAAGAAACCTTGTCCCAATCTGATACTCTTTCTTTAAATAATTCTGCCCCATGAACAGTATGTGTCTTCATGACATCATACTCTTCATCTGTTAAACGGCCAGGTTTTTTTAGTATAGTATCAGATATAGCGACTTTGCCAACATCATGAAGCATAGATGCTAAACGGAGTACATCTTTGTATGCTTTTATGGTTTTTTCGTCAATATTATGGTTCTTTGCCCATTTTTGGTAAATTTCTATGGTATAAGAACCGACTCGATTGACATGAGCACCTGTTTCTTTTGGATCTCTTAATTCTGCCATACTAATCATTCTCAAAATGATCTGCTGAGTCATTTGAGCCCGTTCAATTGCTACTGAAGCATTATTTGCGAAAAAAGAGACATACATTAAATCATCCTGAGTAAATGGAATGATTTGATCATTTTCATCTTTGGCATTAATAATTTGCATTACACCAATTGTTTGATCTCGGCTGGTGATCAAAGGAACAGTTAAAAATGATTTACTAGAGTAATTGGATTGTTTATCAAAACTATCATTAAAAGAGTAGGGAACTTTATTATTGAGTTTATAAACATCATTAATCAATAGTGGTTTGCTGCTATTGGCTACATATCCTGCGATTGATTCATCATTGATCGGAATACTTGAATTAGCGTATATAAATTTTTTATTATTTTCATCCAATTGAGTTAAGGTATCATTTTGAAAGTAACTGAAATTCAATTCATTTTCTTCTCTTAAAAAAATTGTACCTGCATCTGCATTGGTAAATTTTCTTGCTTCATATAAGATATTATCTAATAATGACACAATATCCTTATTATGACTCAAATTTTCAGTTATTTCTAATAATTCTCGGATGATATCAATGTCACCACTAAATTTTTTTTTCACCACAATCCCCTTCAACCAACTCCGTCTATTTGAAAAACTTATTCTTCAGGATTACATATCTTGTTATATTTTCGCCACATAGTTTGTAAAATTTGATAAAAAATCTGTAATTCCCGGTTGAAAATAATTTGGTATTATTAAATATAACGTTTTTTTTTTAATAAATCAATTTGTTCTAAAGAAATACTAAAAAATGAATGGTTGTTTTTTTTGTGCTCTTTAACGACTGAGGATAAAAGGGTTATTTTTTTTCTCAAAGTCTAAAGTAGTCGAAGGACCATGGCCTGGATAAATTTTATAATTGATATCTCCCAATAACTGGAATAACCGCTTGATTGAATCAATCATTTGCTCATGACTGGAACCAGGAAAATCCGCCCTTCCCACACTAAGTTGGAAAATAGTATCTCCGGAAAAAAGATATTTTGAATCTGCTATAGTATAAACAACTGAATCCGGGGAATGTCCTGGTGTTTCATAAACAGTCACCATCGTGTTTTGCCAATCTACCTGATCTTGATCATTAACCATTACTACCTTATCTAAATCAATCGCCCCAATATAATTGGAAATTTGGTCACCAAACATGTTTAATAAATTGTATTCTTTTTTGTTGATGTTTTGATGAGATTTTTCAGATAAAACCAGCTGAAAATCATATTTGTCCTGAAACAGAAATAAACCCTCAAAGTGATCAAAATGAATATGAGTTAAAAAAATTTTGTCCACAATCCAATTATGTTTGATAATGTGTTTTTCTACTTCTGGAACAAAATCGAAAAGGATGACATGATTGTCTTTTTCTACAACATAACAGTTTGTTCCTAATGAACCACCTAGTATAGTGTGCAGTCTCATTTAAAATTCCTTGTCTGAATCTAATAATATAGTAAATGGGCCATCATTAACCAGAGTCACATCCATCTTTTCTTGAAATACTCCAGTCTTCACTTTATCATTATGATACTCTTGTTTCAACAGTTCAATAAAATTTTCATATAATTGGTTGGCCTTTTCCGGAGGAGCTGAACGTATAAAAGAAGGGCGTCTCCCTTTTCTCGCATCCCCATAAAGAGTAAATTGAGAAACCACTAATAACTCATATTGATTATCTAAAAGTGAAAGATTCACTTTATCATTATCATCAGGAAAAATTCTTAAATTAAGAATTTTGTCCAACATATAGTTTAGATCTTTTTTGTTATCTGTTGCAGAGATTCCCAGTAAAATCAAATACCCCTGAGTAATACTGGAGTATTTTTCATTGTTTATCACCACTGCTGCTTCTTTAACTCGCTGTACAACTGCCCGCATATTATTCCTTAATAAGAAATCTTCCTTCTATTGATAGATTTTTGTTATCTGTTTTGATTCGTCCAAATAAAAGGATACGATCATTGTTTTCTACAATAAATGCTTTTTTAAAAATAACTGGTATAACAGCATCAATGACACCCTGGTCTTCATTGCCTACAACAAATTCAAATACTAAACGGTCTTCATAGTATTTTTTATTAACTACCCGGCCTGGCCATTTAATAAAAACATTGTTATAGAGATCTTTTTCCTGATTGATTTCAGAATACTGGTATTTATTTTTAAATAATGCATAATCCGGTTCATTAATATAATTTTCTAAAGCTTCAGTCCGCATTTTCACATCAACTGAAGCATTGGAAAGTTTAATCTGATTGATTAAAATTTGTGCTTCAACTGCTTTTTCTTCAAGTATATAATCTTTGATTTTTTCAAATTTGGTTTTGATTTGTTTTTCGGTATAAGAGTGTTTTTCATTTTTTTCTCGTGGTGAGGCTAAGATATTAGGATTATAGTCTGGTAAAACCATGTCTGTCAGTTCACTGATCGGTTGTGGCTGATTTTGCCATTTAGTGTATCCCCAATAGATCCCATAAGCCAGGACTCCGAGTATAATAGTCATGGCTATTAGTTTAAAGAAAAAAGAAAAAGGGAGAAAAAATGGTTGGCCTGGAATGAGTTTATCAAATAGCTCATCTTCATAAAGATTGACTTCTCGTCCTTGCTGCCGGATATATTCTAAAGCTTTGGAAGCATGACGATTCTTTTTTTGAATTTCCAGAGCTGTGCACCAGGCTGAAATTGCTTTTTCTTTTTCATTATGCCTGGCATAAATATGAGCTAATAGATTACACTCATCTGCTTTTGCTGCTCTTTTTTCAATGAGTAATTCTATACACATTCGGGCATGGTAAAAGTTTTTTTGAAAGAAAGAACTTTTAGCTTGATAACGAAGAGAAGGGGTATCAATTTTATCGATGTCGGAAATAAATTGAACAGGTGTCTTTTTTAATACCTGTTCATATTTATGTTGATGATATAAAAAGAATAAATGAATTCTTTTGAATACGTTCAAAGATTACTCTCTCCCCAGATAATCTCCAGTGCGGGTATCAATTTTTAATATATCGTTTTCATTAATAAATAGAGGAACCTGGATTTTATAACCAGTTTCTAATTCCACATTTTTAGTTGCTTTTGTTGCTGTATCGCCTTTAACACCTGGTTCTGCAATAACAACTTTTAGTTTAACAAAATTTGGTGGTTCTACTGAGAGAACATTATTATCATGAAGAAACAGGTGAACTTTTCCATTCAGAATAACATACTTTTCAATTTCTTCACATAATTCAGCGGGAACAGAATATTGTTCATAAGTTTCGTCATCCATAAAAACAAAAGCATCTGCTTCCTGATATAAATAAGTTGCATCTTTTTCAAAAACTTCTATTTTGTCGATTTTTTCACCTGAACGGTAACTCATCTCTTTAGAATTACCAGTTTTTTGATTGCGGGCTTTGATTTTAACAAAAGCTCCCCCTTTTCCAGGAGTCACATGCTGCATGGTCATAACAGTCCAGATTTCACCATCTATTCTTAAAACCATTCCTTTTCGTACATCTTGAACATTTATCATGAGTTTTTGTCCTTATCAATTAGATATTTTGGCAGATTATATTATTTATTTATTTTTCTGTCAAGAATGTTAACAGACTGAAAGCCTGTTTATCTCTTGATAACGAAAACAATCAATGATATGATCATTCACAATTCCTACAGCTTGCAAAAAGGAATAAATAATAACAGTTCCTACAAATTTAAAGCCCTGTTGTTTTAAATCTTTACTAATTCGATCAGATAATTCTGTACTAACGGGAATATCCTTTAAAGATTTCCATTGATTGATTACTGGTTTTCCATCAGTAAATTGCCAGATATAATTGCTAAAACTCCCATGCTTTTGTTGAATTTTTAAAAAATTTTGAGCATTGCTAATGGCGGAATTAATTTTTAACCGATTACGAATAATTCTTGAATCGGTTAATAAACTCTGTATTTTGATATCATCATATTGGGCAATGATTTGGGGATCAAATTGATCAAACAAAAGTCGATAGTTCTCTCTTTTTCTTAAAATCGTAATCCAGGATAAACCTGCCTGAGCACCTTCAAGGAGAATAAACTCAAAAAATTTTTGATCATCATATACTGGAACTCCCCATTCTTTATCATGATAAGCAATGTAGAGAGGATCTGAACCTGCCCATTGACACCGTTTCATAAATAAGCTCCATGTTTTTATGGTTTAAGTAGAACAAATATCAAAAAGATTAGAGGATTTTGCAAAAATGCTAAAAATAAGGTCTTGCATCTTTAATTAGCAAAAAAACTCACTTTTACCATAGTTCGCTGCATTTTTGCAGGAACCTTATTATTTTATCATATCATCTTTAAAAGGGCAGTAAAAAAATTAATTATCTCATCTTTTTTAGCATTGTTTTAATATTTATGGTAGGATTAGAATAAAAGAAAAGTGTGAATAAATGAAAGATCCAGAAGAAATTAATCAAATTATACTATCAAATCTACAATATGGTTTTATTATTGTTCAAAACAAGAAAATAATATATATAAATGATAAAACTACAGATATTACAGGTTATTCTAGTGAAGAGCTTCTCCAAAAGGAAGTTAACCATATCATCAAACATTACAGTGTCTTTAACTCTTCTGATCTAAGTAATTTACAGAATCAGATTAAAAATGTTGATTTTGGAAAAAAAACTAAATTTATACAGCAAATTACTAATAAAGAAGGCCAGTTATGCTGGTTATGGGTAAGTATCAAAAAGGTATTATTATATGAAGAACCAGCTTTTTTTATATCATTTGCTGATATTACAGAACTTAAAGAGACAGAAAATATATTAAAACAAAAAATAAAGGTAATTGAAACAAAATATCAAGTTATATCAGAATTAGTGGTTAACTTTGAATATGCTTATCAAGTACGAGAAAATAATCAATTAGAGTCCCTTTGGGTAGAAGGATCATTTGAACAATTAACTGAATATACTCAAAGTGAATTAAAGCAAAAAGGCGGATGGGAAGCTCTTATTCATCCACATGATATAAGTACTGCCTTCCAGCAATTAAATCAGTTATTAGCAGGAAAGTCTGCAACAGTTGAATATCGAATCTTAACAAAAAATGGCCAAATTCGCTGGATGCGGGATTATGCCTATCCTGTTTATGAAAAAAACAATAATGGTGTGGATAAAATTATTGGAGCAGTTCAAGATATTACCATTTTAAAAACCTTGGAACAAGAGGCAATAAAAGTAAAAAAAATGGAATCCCTTAGTGTATTTGCTGGAGGAATTGCTCATGATTTTAATAATTTATTGTCAAAGATACTAACTGGAATTAATATCATGCAATTTGAATTAATGGATAATGATAATGTTGCTCCTATCCTGGAGGATATAGAAAAGGCAGTTCATTTAGCTCACAATCTAACGCAAGAATTAAAAACAATTGCCAGAGGAGAAAAGCTAAAGAAATCGGTTATTAATATTTCAGATAAAATTAAAGAAATAACTCAACTAACAGTTAACAGGACAAATGTCGGGGTGAAATATCAACTGGCAGATAATTTAGCAAAGGTAGAAGTAGATGAAAATCAAATTTGTCAAGTGATTCAAAACTTAATGATTAATGCAATACATGCCAATCAAAACTCAAAAATTATTTTAGTAAAAGCTTTTGGTACAACTCTTAACCAAGAAAATCAATATCATTTACTACCAGGACAATACTTACAAGTATCCATCATTGATGAAGGTGAAGGGATTAAAGAAGAAAATAAGCATCGTGTGTTTGATCCTTATTATACGACCAAAAAAGAGGGGAGTGGATTAGGTTTAGCAATCTGTTATTCGGTGATTCATGAACATAATGGCTATATTGGCTATAACTCTTTATATAAGGGAACAGAGTTTTTTTTCTTATTACCTACAGTAAAGTAGTGCTTTTATACAAAGTGGGAAAGCTGTTTGTATAGGGTATCAGTTATTCCAGTTTTGGATTGAGCTGACATCATTTTTGAGTATTCATCATAGAGAAAATCACTAAAGATTTCTTCGCCCCGGCCACCATCAATCAGTTTATATTTATCTACCGTCTTCCGCATGGCATTGAGAACTTGTTTCCAAAGTAAGCTTTCCATTTCCATACAGGTATCATAGAGTTTTTTTTCTCTCTTATTCAGTTTATGTCTTTGAATATGACCCATACGATCACTTTTACTTTTTAATTGTTGATCAAAACTTAAAGTAGAATGATGAGATGGGGATTCCAGTTTCTGCTGAATTTTTTTCATGTTATTCATATTATTTAGCTGTAAGTCTTGAGATAATTTCATCTGGTTTAAGTTGTCAAAACTGCTGATCATAGTAAATCCTCAATTATTATAAAATGATAAGTTTAGCATTTAAGGCACCTGCTTTATGCAGAGCTTCTAATAAAGCAATAATTTCATTGGTATCAAGACTTGCCTGGTTTAAAATATTAACTAATTCTCCTACTGTTTTACTGGTAATTTGAAAGGTTGATTTATCATTACCACTATTAGCAGATACTGTAACGCCAACAGATGGGGTAGAGACAGAGCATTCCTGAATAACCACCTCGTTTCCAGCTACAATGACTCCGGTTTTTTTATCAATAACAATAGCGGCAACTTTATCAGGTACAACAGTTAGTAATTCTAATTGAGAAATAAAACCCATTTTATCTTTAAGCTCTTCTTCACCAAGTTGAACTTCAATCAACCCTGGATCAGTAATACTGACTTGTAATTCCTGGTTTAATGATAAAATTGCTTCTTTCACGAGAAAAACAGTAGAAAAATCAGGGCGATTTAAAATAATATTCAAACGATTATTAGTTAAATAGGTAGAGACTGTCTCTTTTTCAATAATTGCTCCCTGGGGGACACTGCCAGTTGTTTCGGCATCCTGCTTTTTGCTGCCGGCAATAATTCTACCTTGAGCAACAGCATAGATGGTTCCATTAGCACCTTTTAATGGTGTCATTAAAAGAATTCCACCTGCTAATGACTTTGCATCACCAATAGAACTAACTGTTACATCCAGTTTATCACCAATCCTGGAAAAACCACCTAACCGGGCAGTCACTAATACAGCAGCAATATTTTTGCTTTTTAAATCATCTTCTAACAGTTTAAAACCATAATTTTCAGCCAGATGGTAAAGCATTTTTTTGGTTAAACCAAATGATTTGCTGTCCCCTTGTCCACCCAGTCCAGTTACCAAACCAAATCCTAATAACTGGTTTTCTTTTATTCCCTGTATAGAAGCAATATCTTTTATCCGTACAGGTTGATTTGCAACAATTGTAAAAGTAATGAAGATGACTAAGAATGATATCCAAAATGGTTTATATTTCCACATATAAAGCTCCCTGCTCCTTTTTGACTGTTCCCAGCATGACTTTACCATTAGGCAGCTTAACTTTTATTTTTTCATTTAAGTTTCCATCTTCCAGAGCTTGACAGGGTATGGTAATGTCAAAATGTGGACGATGCATTTTTATTGACAGATTTTCTCCCCTTTTAACTATCGGCATTTTTTTCAGATCACTCCACCGTAAAACCTGGCCATTTTTTAGGTTTTTTATTACCTGGCTATTCTTTGCTTGCTCAATATCCATCACCAGAGTTGCACTATCTTTAAATTGTTTAATATCTAATTTGCGGTAATAAAATTGTTCTTCTGCAATAGTGGTATTGGTTTTGAGACTTTGCTGAGCAAACCAAACATTACCGGTTATTACTGATTCTATTTGTACTTGATAATTTTGATTTTGATATTGAAGTGTCAGGTTTTTTAGCTTAAGGATATCAGGCAATCCTTTTACAAGGGGATTCATTTTCCATTGATAATCTTGACTGATTTCTTTAAGGTTTATTTCAGGAACCATTTTATAATTCGTAATTTGAAATTCATATACCGCATCATCTAAATAACTGTTTATTTTTCTCTCTAAATCTGAAATAGGGTCAGAGGAGAGAAAGAAGGAATTTTTAATCTTTTCAGGCTGATAGTCTTTGTGATAGACTTTCACATCCTGCCCAACAATCGAAACATCCGTCATTTGATGGGAATATAAAATAGAAAGAATTTTTTTTCCTGAAATAATTTGAGTTTTGCCATTTAGTTTTATAATGGGGATGTTTTTAACACTTGGGGGTAAGTTTTCTTCTACAATATCCTGTAAATAAATATAACGGGAATTTAAAACTACCCTGTTGCTCAATGTTAGAGTAACAGGGCAGATGATAAAGGAAATAAGAAATATCTCTACTAATAGGTATAAATTTTTCATTTTATATTATGAAATTATTTATCGTTTTAAATTAACTGCTGTTCCCAGCATAGCATCTGAAGTCTGGATGGATTTTGAATTTAAATCATAAGCACGTTGAGCCACAATCATGGCAACCATCTCTTCTACTACTTGAACATTACTCATTTCGATAAAGCCTTGATGCAACTGTCCCATCCCTTCATAACCAGGAATTCCCGCTATTTCAGAACCGGAAGCTTCAGAAACTTTATATAAATTACCACCAATACTGGTTAAACCAGCTGGATTAACAAAACGGTATAATTCCATTTGGCCGACTTCAATGATTTCATCACTACCACCTACTTTACAGGTTACCAAACCATCTTTACTAATAGCAACTGTGTCAATCAAATAATTTTCAGGAAAAATGATTTCCGGATCCATACGGTATCCACTATGATTGACCATTTGACGGTTAGAATCAATTTTCCAGGCACCATCTCTGGTATAAGCTAAGGTACCGTCATATAGCTGGACTCTAAAAAAACCTTCTCCCTCAATTGCCAGGTCTGGTTTATTATTGGTGTTTTGTAATGATCCCTGCATAAACATCCGCTGAGT
The DNA here is from genome assembly GCA_022361115.1 of Spirochaetota bacterium. GTDB lineage: Bacteria > Spirochaetota > GWE2-31-10 > GWE2-31-10 > GWE2-31-10 > JAKSBL01. Next base: position 17,632 of record JAKSBL010000691.1, read on the forward strand.
AGAAGCAGGTTTTACTCCTA
>JAKSBL010000018.1 GCA_022361115.1 Spirochaetota bacterium
AGAAAAAAAAATCTCAAAATTTATTGGTAAAGGAATTTACCGTTTTAAAATGATAAAACCGGATGATAAAATTTTAGTTGCTGTATCCGGTGGAAAAGATTCGTTAACATTATTACATGATCTGGTAAATAGACAATCTTCTTTTCCGATAAAATATCAATTAGCAGCTGCCTATATTCATTCTGAATTTTCACAGTCATCAACTCTGGATAAACTGGAAACAATTTTTCAGAATCTCAATATTGAATATCATATATTAAATATTCCGATTATTGAACGGTTAAAAGAAGGAAGGAAAATGAATTGTTTTTGGTGTTCCACTCAACGACGAACTGAATTGATCCGCTTATCAGATAAAATAGGATTTAATAAAATCGCACTGGGACATCATTTGGATGATATTATTGAAACCTACTTAATGAATATTTTTTTTAAAGCTGAAGTTTCTACAATGCTACCTGCCTTGAGTTATGATAAATTTAAACAAACCATTATTCGCCCATTAGCGCTGGTACCAGAAAAATGGATTGTTAAATATGCTAAAGAGAAACAATTTGATAAAGTATCCTGTGAGTGTGGGTATGATCATAAATCCAAACGACTGGCTATCAGACAAATGTTAAGAAATCTGGAAAAAATTGATAAAGGTATTAAACTGAATATCTTTAAATCCATGAGTAATGTTAATCTGGATTACTTATTTAAAGATTAAACCTCTGTTTCCTTACTCAACACTGAAAGAAATTTGGTTTTTTTCAGAAAGTATGCTATATTTGGAATTCCGATTAAGGATATTCCCATGGAATTTATGTTAAAATCTGAAATGGCTATTAAAAAGGGTTTGATTAGTTTCAAACAAACTCATTTGTCTTTCTCAGGATCATTTGAACTTGGGGATGATGATTTTGTCACCTTAAAGTATTTAAAAGATATTCAACTACAAATTTTGAATCAAGAATCAATAAAAGTGACTGTTGATTTTTCAACTCTCGAATTTATCAATTCAAAAGGGATTCGTTTTTTTGCCAATTGGATTAACAAGTTAAAAAAAATGCCTTCAGAACATCAATATGAGATTATTTTTATTTGTAATACTGAGTATCAATGGCAAGAATCAGTAGTGAATACCCTGTCATATCTATACCTGGATAAAATCAAAGTTCTCTTTTCGTAATTCTTTTTTTTAAATCCAATAAAACAAAAATTTAAAAAATTCTAATTTCTTGTATTTTGTTGTATTACTACTATAATTGTAATAATCATTAATTACTTGAGATAATCAGATATTTTTAATTATTATCAAAAAATTAATCATTTTTTTAATAATTTTTACTGAAAATCAAACAATTCTTTCCTATTATTTTTTTTTATGATAATATGCAGACAAAAGTGATTCTAATACTATTTTGAAAAACAAATAATGAATTTTACTCTTCTTTTGACATTCAGGTAAGAAACAAACCATTTGGGATATTCTTTAATAGAAGGATTTAAACTTTTCTTGCTTAATAAACATAAATATAAAAATACAATCATCAGTCTAGGAGAAAGTATGTATCAGAAAAAAACAAAAATCATTGCAACTATTTCAGATGAAAATTGTGATATTGAACTGATTAAAAAATTATATCAAGAGGGGATGAATATTGTCCGGTTGAATACTGCTCATCAATCAGTGGAGTCGACCAAAAAAATAGTAGATAATGTACGAGCAGTCTCAGATAAAATTGCTATCCTGGTTGATACAAAGGGACCTGAAGTTCGAACAAAGGAAATAGAGGAACCAATAGAAGTAAATATTGATGATCTCATTTATATCGGACAAAAAAAAGGTGCTGAAAAAATATTTACTACTAGTTTTGAGGACTTTGTTAAGGAAGTACCACCTGGTTCCCGTGTTTTAATCAATGATGGAGCTGTTATTCTGACAGTTGAAGATAAGACAGATAATTTCTTACAATGCCGGGCTTTAAATAGTGGTAAGATCAAAAATAAAAAAAGTGTGAATGTTCCTAATATTCATTTAAATATACCTGCCTTAAGTGAAAAAGATCGGGCTTATGTACAATTTGCCATTGATCAGGATCTGGATTTTATAGCCCATTCTTTTGTGAGAAATAGAGAAGATGTGAGAGGAATCCAGGAATTATTGGATAAAGCTAAAAGTCAAGTTAAAGTTATTGCTAAAATTGAAAATCAGGAAGGGGTGGATAATATCCGCGATATACTGGAAGTTGTTTATGGTCTTATGGTTGCCAGAGGAGATTTAGGTGTGGAAACTCCTGGAGAAGAAGTTCCAATCATTCAGAAACAGGTTATTGATATCTGTATTCGTCGGGCTAAACCAGTTATTGTAGCCACTCAAATGCTCCATAGTATGATAGATAATCCATCTCCGACTAGAGCTGAAATCAGTGATGTTGCTAATGCCGTATATGATGGAGCAGATGCTGTTATGTTATCAGGTGAAACAGCTTTTGGCCATTATCCGGTTGAAGCTGTGACCACAATGGCTAGAATAGCTTTAAAAGTTGAAAATGCTAAACCCAAAGTGAGAGATTTGCCAACATTTAAAGATAATAAAATTTTACGGAATTATTTAGCAAAATGTGCTGTCAGTGCTGCTTTAGAAATTCCATTAAAAGCTATCATAGTTGATACTTTTACAGGATTTTCAGCACGTACTATCTCAGCTTACCGGGGAAGCGTTCCAGTATTGGCCAAATGTCATAATTTGAGAACATTACGGGAATTAACCCTCTCTTATGGAATCCATCCTGTATTATTACCCAAACCTGCAACAACCGATGATTTGATTCGCGATGGATTGAATACTTTTGTTCGGGAAGGCTTGCTTGAACCGGATGACTTAGTGGCAATTATTGCAGGAGCATTTAATCACAATACTGGCAATGGCGCTGATTTTCTGGAGATCAATACAGTTTCTACCTGTCTTCATGGACGAACCCCTCCACCCGGAGTGATTTCTGTCCCCTCTTAAAAATATTGCTTTGGAAATGTCCTCAAAAATCAATATTCCTGGGGACTTGAGAGTTCTGTTTTAGTATACTCTGTTTTTAATTTATTGAGTGTCCTTTGATTTTTTTATTATTTATTCAGTAGTATATGCTGTTAGCATATACTACTGAAATTTTTCTTTTAATCTTTTTTTTCTTTCTTTCTTTCGGTATTTCCATTGCCATTGATAATTATTATAAAATTGGTCACCTAGGCGGTAGCTAAGGCTGATATTGGCTAAAGACGGGAAATTAACCCATTTACCTTCTTCAATACTATTCCAGGGAATGGGAAAGGTATATCCCCCTTCTACTGCTATATTCCAGCGCATTCTTCCGCCAAAGCGGGCTTCAAAACCCAGCATTCCCGGAGAAAACAGAAAATAGAGCCGGTTATCCTGATCGACAAAGTCAAAATCAACTCTTGGATAAATGGTGTAATACATAGCAAACTGTTTAAACTTACCGAAGCGAAGGGCAGCTGTTAGATCTGTTGCTAAATAGAGGCCGTTTCTTTGCAGGGTAAGATAATTGGTAAAACCAGTACCCCAGGTTGAAAAGTCACTATCCTGATAACGGTAACCAAAGCGAATCCGCATACCCAGGAAGAAAAATTTATTGGGGGTTTCATATAAACGGAAATAAAGGAGAAGGGCAGCAAAGTAAACATGGGGTACTGCGCTAATCCCTCCTTCAAGAGCAATATTAAAAGCATCAGAGACACCATAACGGTAACCAAAAAAGAAGGTAGAAAAACCTGTCCATTCATCATTGGTTCTTATATAAAATGCATGTTCTCCTGGTCTCATTAAGCCGCCTTTTTGCATAAAGACAGGAAACTCATTCTCATGAGTTAATTTCGCAGCCCGGTAATTTTCATGTTCTTCTGAAAATAGAGGACTAATTGTTATAAGTAGTATTAAAATGATAAAAATATTTCTGTTGATATTCATATATGCTCCTTATAAAATCATTAAAGATAAGTGTTTCTTTTGATTGTTTATAACTTTTCTTTTTTACAGGGTTATAAACCACA
>JAKSBL010000423.1 GCA_022361115.1 Spirochaetota bacterium
CAATATATTAATTTTAAAAAATATTCCTGCTGGTGTTATCTCCTTAAATATGAATGAAGAGATAACTTCATTAAATCCTTATGTGGAAAATCTTTTTTATCAACAATGGAGACCTTTAAAATCCTTAAAAGATTTTCCGGATATATTGGTTAAAAAGATTTCTTCTAGCCTGAATGAAAAAATTTACTATAAGTCTGAAGAGGTGATTGTCCCTCTGCAGGATAATCAAAAAATTCTTTCTTTTAATACGAATCCCTTATTATCAGATGATAATCATCAGATTGGATTAATCATTACCTTATTAGATATTACTAAGATCAAGAAGTTGGAAGAAAGGCTCGTCATATCTTCCCGACTGGCAGCTTTGGGAGAAATGATTGCCGGGGTAGCACATCAAATTCGAAATCCACTGGCGATTATGAAAGTATCAGGTGAAATGTTAAGAGATGACTTTGAGGTAGTAAAAAATAAAAAAAATTATAGTAAGCTCATTCATACGATTATCAATGAGATTGAAACACTCAATATTGTAGTCAATAACTTTTTGGATTTTGCCCGGCCTCATCAAGTAGAATTGGAATCTTATTCTATTCAAGAAATTATTTCTAACAGTTTAGAAAGCATTCCTCTTTATGATTATCCTGATTGTCAAATAATTCCAGAAATAGAAGATAATTTACCAGATTTTCTGATTGATAAATCTCTCATGGAACAGGTGATTGCTAATTTAGTACTCAATGCACTGCAATCGTCACCAGATAATGGAAGGATAAAAATCAGAGCAACAAATCCAGGAAAAAATCTAGTAATTGAAATCATTGATAATGGACCTGGAATGGATGAGATGATTCGCAAAAAAATATTTGATCCTTTTTTTACAACCAAAGATAAAGGAACTGGTCTGGGTTTATCCATTGCTCATCGGATTATTGAGAGTCATGGAGGTAATATAGATGTGATTACTGAACCTGGAAAAGGAACTATTTTTAAAATTGTTTTAGGATAACGGTATGCAAACAATACTTGTGATTGATGATGAAAAAAACATGTGCGAAGTGTTAAAGATACTCTTAGAAAATGAAGGCTATCGAGTCTTAACTTCTGATAATGGAGCAGAAGCAATTAAAGTGATCGAAGCAGAAAACTTTAGCCTGGATTTGATTATTACAGATTTAAAAATGCCGGTTCTGGATGGTATGGAGTTATTAAATTATCTAAATAACAATCAAATCCAGATCCCTTGTATTGTGATTTCTGCATATGGTTCTATTGAAACAGCAGTAAAGGCCATGAAAAAAGGTGCTGTTGATTTTATTACCAAACCATTTAATAAAAATATCATTAAACATACGATTAAAAAAATATTTCACTTTCAAGATATTCAACAAGAAAACCAAATGTTAAAAAGTGCGACTGCTGAAAAAGGGATTATATATCAATCACAAGTAATGAAAAATATAATGGAGACAGTAAAAAAGGTTGCTCAAGTTCCAACACCTGTCTTGATTATTGGGGAAAGCGGTACTGGAAAAGAGCTCATTGCACGGGCAATTCATTCTTTTAGCCAAAGTGAAGAAGGAGAAGAAAGTTTTAAGCCTTTTTATGGTGTGAATTGTCCAGCTATTCCGGAATCATTGTTTGAAAGTGAGTTATTTGGTTATCGAAGAGGTGCCTTTTCTGGTGCTAGTGAAGATTTTTCCGGGAAGATAAAACTAGCTGATCGGGGAATTTTATTTTTAGATGAAATAGGGGA
>JAKSBL010000688.1 GCA_022361115.1 Spirochaetota bacterium
ACTATTATGAGAGATGAAAATGAAAAGGAAGGTGGGCGATTGCACTTTGAGGTGGAGGAAATTATACCCGATGACTTCTTTCTCAAACAATTTACCGATGCTGACCCACTGAAACGGTATGCGGCTATTACGGTGAGTGATACCGGTGTAGGAATTGATGAAGAGACACAAAAACATATATTTGAACCATTCTTTACCACCAAGACCAAGGATGAAGGAACGGGACTTGGTATGGCAATGGTATATAGTATTGTTAATAAACATGCCGGTTTTATTACTATTAAATCCGATGTGGGGACGGGGACAACTATAACTATCTATTTACCACTTATAGAAGGAAAAGAAGAATATATAAAGGAGTCTGAGCATAAGGAGACTATACGATTTGGCAGTGGCAAAATTCTGGTAATTGATGATGAACAATTTATGCTCAGCATTGCTGACGAAATGTTACGCCTTTGTGGCTATGAGTCCATTACTTTTGACAATGGCCGTGAAGCCCTTGACTGGTACCTTAAAGAAAAAGATTCCGTTGATGCCGTGCTTCTTGATATGGCTATGCCTGAAATGTCAGGACTGGAAGTGTATGAAGAATTGCTAAAGATTAATGAGGATATTAAAGTTCTTCTGACATCGGGTTTTCCGCAAAATAAAAATGTACAACGTATAATGAATATGGGTGCCAACGGTTTTATACAGAAACCATATTCAGCCTTTAAGCTATCAGAGAAACTGCACTTTATTTTTGAAGATAAGAAGGAGTAGTACCTGTTATTTACTGGTTATTGTTGAAAATTTCATCGAATTCGTCATCCATTTTCTTAAAAGTCTCCAGGATAGCCGGATCAAAGTGTTCCGGCTTGGTTCTTCCATCGCCTACGGTTATTACTTTCACTGTTTCCTGGTGAGTAAAAGATTTTTTATAAGGCCTCACACTTCGAAGAGCATCATACTGGTCACATATTGACAGAATTCTTCCTTCAAGTGGAATATCTTCACCTTTTAAGCCTGCAGGGTATCCCGAGCCATCCCATCTCTCATGATGTGTCAGGGCAACAGTCTCAGCCATTATTATTCTGTCATAGTGAGAACCGGTAAGAATATTTGCCCCAATGGAACAATGTGTTTTTATGACATCAAATTCT
>JAKSBL010000465.1 GCA_022361115.1 Spirochaetota bacterium
ATGTATCAAAATTTAAAGCTTACCAAATCCAGCAGTGAAGCAATTGCATTTTTATATTCATTCAATCGGAAATTTTTATCCTATCTGGAAATCATTCCTATTTCAGGTCACCATTTATGGAAAATCGATCAAGCTTCTCAGTTTACTCTTTATATGGAAAAAGATGTATTTTCACTGATTAAGGGTAAAGACAGGATTAACCAGTGTGATTTTATTCACTCTGTATCTGCATTTGATGAAAAAAATAATTTTACTAAAAAGCCTTATCAAAATTTTTATTACACCTATAATCCCTATTATTTATTTAAAAAGTGGACTCATACTCAATTTAATCAGATTGTTCATTACATTCAATTGGAGAATATGATTGTACGATATATTCCTCAACCAAAATTTGCCGATTTTTTCTTTCGTTATATTATACAGGAAAAAGCCCGGTTAAATAGTATTAATCCATTTTTAAAAAAATTATCAGATGTTGAATTTTTTGATCCAAAGGTTGATCCTACCAAAGGTTTTCCAGTTCAACTTGAATACTCTTTGAATAATGGTCAGACCTGGGAATTATTAGAAAATCCTAATCATATTCACAATATTATTGATCCAATAGGTAATAAAAGATCGATGATGTATTGGTTTAAACAAGTCGATCGAAAAAAAAGTTTTAAATTACAGGTGACCTTTGGTTCACAAGATACTGTAGATTTTTTGATTTACCCTTTTAATATGGTATATTTAAATCATTATCTTTTATTAACGAATAGTTACTTTTCCAGATCGAAAAGCTACCGGGATGTTTATTTGCTGCCTTTAAAGGTTCAGCAGCCCTTATTGAAAGATCAAACTAGTGATAATACACACTAGTTAAATTTGATTCAGACCAATATTATCACCTAATAAACCTGGATATGCTCCCTTTTTTTCTTGTTTACTCCCTGTAAAGGCCAATAACCATTTATTCTTCATAAAGAGTAATTGAGTTTCATTTTTATTTTCTGTGGCATTTTGCTCAATTGATTTGTTTAAAGGGAGGTTAGTCTTTTTAGGAAGAATAATTAAAGTAATAAATCCGGTTTTATGAACAGCTATGGGAGCAAAATGAAGAGTTCCGGAATAGAGCTCCAGTAAAGTGTTTTGAGGAACAAAGAATATTTCAGTATTCATGGTATGATATTGATTATTGGATATTTGCTGGGTCTTTCCTAAAATTAAAATGCAGTCGGTTAAAGAAACAATCACCTCACTCGATTTATGATACTCCAAAGCGCCTAACAAGCGATTAAAACCACGACACCAGCCCACCTGGATTTCCATTTCTCCGAAACAGGTGACGGCAAGTTCTTTGGCTAATGGTAATGAGGATAAAGCTGCTATATCGGCAATGTATTCCACTCCCTCACCAGGGGTCTCTTTGTAATCAATTTTTCGCTGGAAAGGCGAAATATCAATGTTATTGATGGTTCTTCCATAAGATAAAAATTGATCAGATGAGACAGGATGAATGGTGTAATCTGGATTTTCTTGTTGAAATTTTATAAAAGTTTTGCTATTCATCTCTATTTCCTTCCTTTATTTTCATTTAATCTAAATATTATAATTTATCTCTCTCAGATACACTGTAAGACATAATGGTTTCCTCATCTGCAAAATGAAATTGAGCTGTAATTTTTTTTCCTGCCAATACCAGGGGAAGCCAGAAACGATCATCTTTCCACATTAAGTGATAAGGAATAGCTGAATAATCAAACCATTGAGGAATCATCTCATCACTTTCTGCAGGTGTTCCGGAGAAATCAGCCACCCGGTAAACATGAACTTCAAAAGTAAAGTCATAATTGGTAAAAGTAAAATGTATTAGAGCTGTTTTTTCGATTTTTTTGGCCGTTAGAAAACATTCTTCTTTTAATTCCCGCAAGGCAGCTTTTTTTTCTGTTTCTCCAGGCTCGATTTTTCCTCCAAAACCATTCCATTTATCTTTGCCAAATCCCTTTTTTTTCATGCCTAATAGGATTTGATTATCTTTTGTCACAATTGCTAGACAAAATTTTCTGACTGTCATCTTTATTGAATGAATGGGATTCAAAGAATCATCTAATCCATATACACGGCTTTTGTGGAGCAAAAACTGTTCACAAGCCAGTGCACAGAGAAAAGCATCAATATAATCTTGAGTAAATTTTCGTTTATCTTTTCCGTGTAGTATATTTAAAGGTAAAGCTGCAGTAGTTTCTACTAAATTATTCTGAATAGCAGTCGGGAATGTCTCAATAATCGATGTGTGGGGATATTTTTGTTTTAACTGCTTCCAGAGAGCAGCTCCCTGTTCCATCCAGTTATAAGTCTTGGTTTGATTCTTAGGAGTCCAGATGATCCGATAACCAGCAGTGACCAGTTCCTTTTCTGCTTGCCTATTCTGATTGCTAATTAGGAAAGATTGGGCTGGACTATCAATACCTATGGCAGAACAGTTTAATTGGAAATTTCTTGAGGTTTCATCAATTTGGCGGATAATCTCTGCTACAGTTTTTATATGAATTAATGAGAGTAGTTTTTTTTCTTCCAGATGATAGAAGGCAGCATGATATCCCTTTTTGTGCCCTCCTACATCAATGCCTACAACAAAGTTCATTCGATTACTGCTTAATCTTCAATGGGTTTATCACTGACTTTTATCATTTGATAAACAGTAATATCTTTTTTAAAGGGATTATCTGGATTTTCAACAATTTTACCACTGACTTTTATAAATTTACCTTGTTGCTTTTTTATATCTGAGGAATATTTTCCCTTTACATAATGGCTAATCCTGGAACGAGATGTCCATCTGGTTACAATCACTGGTTGATTTTCCATTCCTAATTCTACCAGTCCCATGATAATACTTTGATCGGAATTGGCATTTGTTGTGGAAAGAGCAGTTGTTGAGGAATTCTGATTATTGGTACTATCATTATTGTTTAAACAACTAATCATTAAAAAAACTATAAGAAGACTATACAATGCTTTGCTCATTGTTCAAAATCCCTTTCTCATTTTTCACAAGACTGATTTTAGTATAAAGAAACAGGTTTAAACTTGGAAATGATGGTTAAATCCTATTCTTTAATTCCATATTTTAAACGAATTTCGTTAATAGTGCCATTCTGTTTTAAAATTTTTAAAGATTCGTTAAACTTTTCTAAAATATTTTTTGAATCAGGATATGATTTAGAAACCATTAATTTTAATGAGCTTTGATCAATCTCTGTTGAACTCATCTTAAACTCTGATTCTCTTCCTGGATACATTTTTTTTATCAGATACCAGCCATAAAGTTCATTAAGAGGCATTAAATCCAGATGGCCTGCTACAATTTTTTTTAAACCCGCCTCATCAGTTTTTCCTTGATCCAGATTTAAACCAGCTGTAATAAACCTTTCTTCATACCAGTAACCCTTTGTTGATCCAATCAAATA
>JAKSBL010000473.1 GCA_022361115.1 Spirochaetota bacterium
AAATATAAAAATAATAATAGGTTTTTTTGAAAGGTTTGTCAAAGGTTTTTTCCGGATAATGATAACCTGTTTGCTGCTTGGAGAAAAAAAACCGCTTTAGTTAAATAAAATCTTAGTATAAATAGGGAAAAGCTTTAATCAGATTCTTCCTCAGACAGTTCTTTGATTGTTTCTTGTACCAGTTTTCTGGTTTCATCAAAAAAAGCTTTTTTGAATTTTCCAGATCCTCCAAAGAGGAACATTAAAAAGAGAAAGAAATTAATAACAGTAACCAGCAGAACAGAGAAAAAGACATTGCCTTTAAATATCCAAATCCATTGATATAAAGCAGTCACCAATAAAATATTTAAGAGGATAATAAAGTTAGCAATAAAAAAAAGGCTAACAAAGATTAAAGCAACACCAGAAAAAAAACGGAGAGAATCCCTTTTAAATTCCTTATAAGCAAGTTTAAAATGGAGACGGAGTAAAACTTTAGCAGGAGCAAATAACTTTGATAATAAGCTTACATCTGATTGGTTTTCGACAGGAGTTGCTTCTGATTTTTCTTTAGATTTTGTTTTTTTAGCCATAGATTTATATCAATTACTTTCTTTTTTTCTTTTTTGATCCGGACATAACAAAAAAAGCGCCTAAAATAAAGCCTACACCAAAACTCACAATGATACTGACAAATATGTTTTTTTTCAATTTGCCTTCTGCTTCTGGAATGATAGTTTCTTTTACTGTTTCAGTCAGGTCTTTTATCCGGGTATCCAGTCTTTTATATATTTCATCAATTACTTCGGTTGTTTGATTTTTTTTATCTGCCATAAACACTCCTCCTTATTTAAGGAACAATCATCTCATCCTATATTTTTTTTTTTTTTTTGTCAAGATGATAGAGAAATTTTATTTTTCTATTGTAGTAATTTTTTAATATAAAAAAGGCTGTTTAAAAACAGCCCTTTAATACAAAATTAATTTCCCATTTCTTGTAATTTTTGCGAAACATTTAATAAATCTTCTTCAAGATTTTTAATTCTTTCTTTGCGATTTTCACAAATTAAAGTAGATTTTTCGAGTTGATCTTCCAGGCTATCAACCATTCCTTCAAGTTTATCGATAACATCAAAGATATCTTCCATTGCTTCGGTATATAGCTCTTTTGCTTTTTTGGGATCTTTTTTACTGAGTTCTTTTAAATTATAAAAAGCAATTGTGGTGTGATCTTCAGAAGCAATAACATCTGCTCTACGAGCCTGGTTGATTAAAAGAGCTGAAGCACCAAAACTTTCACCTGGTTTATACAAGTGGGTTTTGTTTTTATCTACTTGTGCCCCCCCTTTGATGACTTCACAAATGGTTTTGGCAATATCTCCTTTATTAAGAATGTTATCACCTTTTTTAAAATCTTTATATTTTACTGCTTCTGATTGATATTGAATGCTTCTCTTTTTTTGGCCAATTGCTTCATAAACACCAGAAACCTTTTTGATAGCTGGGTTTGTCAGTTTATGTTTGGTTCCATAAATGGCATCATGTTTAATTCTTCCAACATCGAGGGCAAGTTTTTTTGCTTCTTCCTCAACGTCTTCTTCGGTCATACCCATGATATTTTGCTTAATTTTCACTTTAAAATCAAAAGGGCAGCCATCATGACGACAGGATATTTTAAATTCTCCGTTTTTTAATTTGTATGCCATTTTTTATCCCCTTTTTTCAAATAAGATTTTTTAAAGTGATTATTATATCATTTTCAAACTCGTTAGCAAATCATTTTTACTTTTTTTAATGATATAGAATTATTTTACCTAATTATCAATATCTGGAGTTTCATATTCTATTTCTGAGAGCAGGGATTCAATATTGAGAAAAGCATCGACTATATTAGGATCAAATTGCTTTCCTCTTTCTTCACGAATAATATTCACAGCTTCATGATGGGGGCGAGATTTATCATACACCCTTTTACCTCTAATTGCATCAAAAGTATCAGCAACTGCAACAATTCTGGCACAAAAGGGGATCTTATTTTCTTTTAATCCTTCTGGATACCCTTTCCCATCCCAACGTTCATGGTGATAAAGACAGATATGATAGGGAATCTGAAGGAAATTGATATCTTCATGATAATTTTCATTTAGTTTTACAAAATCTATGATTTTTTGAATAAATGCAGCCCCTTTTGTGGTATGGGTTTTCATAATATCATATTCAGCTGGAGTAAATTTATCTTTTTTCGTCAGAATATCATGGGGAATAGTAATCTTTCCAATATCATGCAGTACAGAAATATAATTCACATCTTTTATATAATCATTTATGTCATATTCTTCAATATCTATTAATCCCAAACGTTTACATTCTGCAGTTAATAAAGTCGTGATTTGCTGGATTCTGTTTAGATGTTCTGAAGTTTCCTGATTATATTCCTGAATCAATGAACAGGTAATCTGAATCAGCATAATTTTATGAATTTCAATGGTTTTGTTTGCTTTCATTAGATTTATATTGCTGATTGACAATGACTTAATGACAGTGTCTGTTTTTTGAATGTAATTTAGTTCAACTGTATCAGAGATGTTCTCTAAATGAAGAAAATAAAAAAACTGCCTCTTCCTTTTATCATATTCAATTTTTCCATAAATTTCATAATAATAATAAGGGTGAATATGAACATCTTCAAATTCGTAGTTTTTCATCAGAATTGGAAATTGAAAAGACTCAATTTCAGTTTTTATTTCTTTTGTATTAATGATTGGCAGATATTTTTCAAATAAAACATCTATATAGAATGATTTTTCAAACTCTTCCTTAGTCATATCAATTTCTTCTAAAAATTCTTCAGAAATATTAAGAAGTTTGCGATTGTGATTAAAAATCATCTGGTATTTTTTTTCATGATACTGGTCTAAAATACTGGTCATTTTAGTCGTAGCCAGTTTTTTTAAGATAAGAAATTTTCTTTTTTGTAAAATATAACTTTTATATAATTTCTTGTAAGCAATTTGGTTTTGACGGTGCATCTTGCTAAGTGCAAGAAATTTTTTCTTCATGATTTGATAATTTCTGTAATAAGGATTATTTTGAGACATAAAACTATAAATCCTTTTCAGCTATAAAATAAATTAGGGTATTATCTTCATCTTTATTGACGCGAACTGAAACACGATGATCTGTATTACCCTTGGAATTGGTAATTTCTGTAAGATATGGTTCTAAATTTATTTTTTCAGTAAATAAAAATTTTTTTCTGGTATGATTAAATAGTCCTGGATAATTCATAAATTTTAATTCACAGGAAGAAAATGATTCCCCAGTTATTGTTAATTCTTGATTGTCATTGCTGAAATGAACCTGATAAGGTATGGCAGATACTTTAAAAATCGGCTCGTCATAATCAGGCAATTCTACTGTAATGACTTTTTCTGTTATATTTTCTGCATTATCTAAAACCTGAATCAGGTAATCACCAAGTAAAACCTGCTGGGCATTTTGATATTGGATAAATGAATAACCATAATATGAGGTATTTCCCCATACAACCTTTTCCAGATTTTTACTATTGATTGTCCAGGCTATTTCATTGTCTATATGGATAAAAGTGACTTCATTAATATCTTCTATGCCATTTTCATCATAAAGATCGAAAAAAATAGAGAGGAATACACTTGCATTAGGTAAATTAAAACTTTTTTGTTGATAAACAATGACTTGATAAATTGGGGTTTCAATAACCGGCGGCTCATTTCCGCAAGCTAAAATAAGCATTGCTATTATTAATAATAACAAAATTCTTTTCATATTAGGCTCATACTAAAAAACTCTTTTTGATGTTTGTATTCCTAAAGATTGCTTAAAGTAATTTTCAGGAATACAAACACCTTTATTAATATATTAAATAGTTTTTTTGATTTTGTCCACATGTTAATCTTTTTTCTTACATATCGATCCGAATCAGTTGTTTTTTGTAAACTATTCTTTATTTATTCTGTAAAAAGCAGTATTTTTATAAATATACTATATTATTTAAAGAAATATTTCGAAAATAAAAATATCAACCGGTTGAAAACAATATTATGGATCATGATTCTAAATTATTATATCAATTTACTTATCAGATATTTCAGAGATTAAAAGCAATTCAACACACAGATACGCATAATGTAATAGAGTTAGAGAGATTTGAGTCTGTTAAACCTATTTATGAGGAGATTCTAAGAACTGCTCCATCTTATTTACTTAAAAACAATCGACAGATCCCTTTTTTTTATTATTTTTATGGGTCGACTATGTATTATCTCAATCGTCAGAGTAATAATCGTGAACTATTAGAAAATTCTATCCGTTTAATAAAAAAAGCAATGGAAAAATCATCTCCTCAAGAAGGGGTAAATTATTTAAAAGATCTCATTGAGATACTAGTTGATTTAAAGAAAAATAGTGAAGCCTTAAGTTATTGCCAGTTGTACTTAAAATCCTTTCCCAAGGACCTTTACTATTTAAGACTGATTATCCAATTATTAACCAAAATGAATCGTATTGATGAGGCCATTGAAAGTAATTTAATACTGATTGATCATGACTCATTAGATTTTGAATCCTACACTAGTTGTGGAAAGCTTTATCTTGCTAAAAAAGACTATGATAATGCTATGAAGATGTTTACAAAATCTCGGGATATTGAATCGAAGTTTCCTGAGAATTACAAATATATAGGAAAGATATTGCTGATCAATAACCGTAAAGCTTTAGCGGGTAATCAATTTAAAACAGCTATTGCACGGAAAACATATAACCATAATCAATATTTAACCAATCTGCGTCAGCCGGATCGAAGTAGAATCAAAGCAGATCCGAGAGATAATGAAAAAAATACCTATCTTTTTCTTTTTGATTGTTATCTTGATTTGATGAAATGTGGTGAAAACTATGCTGAAGATTTACAAAAAACCGAAGAAAAATTAATAATTGAGAATTACCTTTCTGAAGCAAAAATACAAACAATAAAAAAAAGGTATCGATTATAATTTCAAAAAAAATAACTGATGAGAAAAGTAAAATTCACATTTTAATATTTATGTAATTTGTTTTATGAATGATAA
>JAKSBL010000324.1 GCA_022361115.1 Spirochaetota bacterium
CATCCAGATACATACTGGTGAACTCATCAATGTTTTTGACACAAAAAAAAATAAAAAAACGACAGTTTATCTGACTACCATTGAAAACAACCAAAAAGAGGCAAATATCGAAGTTTATGTAGATGGCAAAAAGTATCAAACTGTAACCTTTACAGATTTACCTGAAGCGAAAGCCGGCAAAATCGGGCTGCCCCTAACTTTTCGTTTTAAAGATAAGCAAAAATTTATTATTCATCAAGCAACAAACACTCAAACAGTTCATCAACATGAAGTGGATCTAACCAAAACACCAGCGAAGGTTGATCGGCCTATCCAGACCGATTATATTCCTTCCAAAACCAAACTTAGTAATGAAAAAAAGCAACAAAAACTATATTTTTTTCTCATTCCTGTATTATTAACTTTACTTCTTCTGATTTTCATTTTTAGCCAATTGGAATTGACCAATAAAACAACAACTACTCAAAAGGAGAATACAGAACAAAGTAAAAATAGAGAAGAAAATTCAACAATAGAGCAACCAAAACTTACTGATAAAGAAAAATCTCCAGAAATCATTAAACAGGAATTTCAAAATCAGCTAAACCAGTTTTTTCCTTTTGAATTTATCAAAAATACTTATACCTTAGCGGAAGGAGAAACAGTAAAGATATCTGCTGTTGCCCAATTGATAAAAAAATATCAAAAAGCAGAATTACAACTTCATGGTTATACAGCAGATACGAATGAAGATGCAGGAGAAAGGTGGCTTAGTGAACAGCGTGCCCAATTCATCAAAACTCAATTAGAAAAATATCTAGATACAAATCAATATCTTATCACTATTAAAGGCCATGGCAGTAATAATCCGATTTTTTCAAATCCCCAATCTGAAGAAGATGCTCAGAGAAATCGTCGTGTAGAAATTATTGTTCTAAAATGTCTCCCATAATAAATAGGAATTGACAAACCTACCTAATATGTCTATAATTTCTTTTTGATTAGTCATTACTCAGTTTGTAGTAACAAATCATTTTTTAACCTAAAACAATATTAAACGACTTTATTTCTAATGAAAAAGGACCATCCATGATCAATGAAAGATTAACTTCCTTAAGAAAAGCTATGAAAACTCACCATTTAGATGCCTACTTAATACCAGGCACAGATCCGCATCAATCTGAGTATCTTCCCCAAATGTGGAAAAGGCGGGAATGGATCAGTGGTTTCACTGGATCAGCTGGAAATGTAGCCATTACTCTTGATAAATGCGGCCTTTGGACCGACTCTCGTTATTTTATACAAGCAGAAAATGAACTCTCCGGCTCTGAAATTATATTATTTAAGCAAGGTTTAAAAGATACTCCAACCATGGCTCAATGGTTAATTACAGAACTTGCTGAAGGAAGTAAAGTTGGTATAGATCCTCAGCTTTTCTCAATCTTTCAAGCTACTGAAATGGAACAAAAACTAAAAGAAAAAAAAATTATCCTGCTTTCTGTAGAAAAAAACTTAGTAGATACGGTTCGTAATGACCAGTCACCCCTGCCCAAATCACAGCTTAAAATTCATCCGGAGATTTATAGTGGTGAATCCACAGAATCAAAGCTGGCCCGCTTAAGAAAAGCAATGAAGGATAATGGAGCAGATTTTCATGTAATCCCAACTCTGGATAGTATTGCCTGGCTCTTCAATATCAGAGGCAATGATGTAGATTATAATCCTCTGGTGATTGCCTATGCAGTGATTAGCCAAAAACAGGCCTGGTTATTTACCTCTTTAGAGCGAATCAATTCAGAAGTAAAAAATACTTTGAACAAAACAATAGAACTTAAAGAATATTCTGATTTTAAACCATCTTTATTACAAATTTGTCAACAAGGAACAAAAGTATGGCTGGATGGTAACCGGACCAGTAAATGGATTGCTGGCCTGCTCAGTGACAAGTGTAATTTGTTGTACCTGGATTCTCCCATCATCATGATGAAAGCTATTAAAAATCCTACAGAAATTTCCGGCATGAGAAATGCTCATATCCGAGATGGCGCAGCTTTAGTTCAATTTCTCTATTGGCTGGAACATCAGCTTGGTCAGGAAACCATTACCGAGCTTTCTGCTCAATACAAGTTAGAAGAATTCCGTAAAAAACAGAACCTTTTTCAAGGCCCCAGCTTTAATACCATTTCTTCATTTGGCCCCCACGGCGCTATCAATCATTATGCTTCCTCAGAAACTACCAATATAGAATTGACTGGCAATAACCTTTACCTGCTCGATTCAGGTGGACACTATTTAGATGGAACCACTGATATTACCCGGACGATAGCAATTGGCCAGCCAACAGCTGAACATAAAGACCGCTATACCAGAGTATTAAAAGGTCATGTCCAGTTATCCATGGCTATCTATCCAGCCGGCACAAAAGGGTGTCAGTTAGATATTCTAGCTCGTCAGGCTCTCTGGAATGGAGGGTTGAATTATGGCCACAACACAGGACACGGAGTAGGAGCTTATCTTTGTGTTCATGAAGGCCCCCAATCTCTTTCCCATACTCGCAATCTTTTAGTCCCTCTGGAAGAAGGGATGATTACATCTAATGAACCTGGTTTTTATAAGGAAAATGATTATGGGATTCGGATTGAAAACCTGATTCTAACTACAAAAAATAATAAACTGTCAACGGAAAATCAGGTTTTTTATCATTTTGAAACATTAAGTTTTTGTCCCTATGATATACGCCTGATTGAACCAACTCTCTTAAGTCCTGAAGAGAAAGATTTTATCAATCAATATCACAAGGAAGTAAGAACTAAACTCAAACCATTGCTCTCTAATAAAGAATATCAATGGCTGGAAAAGATGACTCCGCCTATTGATATTGAGTAAAATAAGAGCAGAAAAAACCTGGGTGATTTTTTTCTATTCGATATTTGTTTTCGAATTTAATTTTGAATAAAGTTTCTCAATTTTGCTACTGGTTTAGCAAAGGAACCAGACAGATTTTGTGCTGGCAAAAAAAATTACAGAATATTTGCTTAAATATAGTGCCAAATATAGTGCCAGGCACAATATTTAAGTATAAAATTAACAGGATCTACTCAAAACTTCCTGATATTCCTTCTCCATTGCCAATAA
>JAKSBL010000658.1 GCA_022361115.1 Spirochaetota bacterium
AAATATAAAAAACAATTTTTTTAACATATAATTCACATCCTTTCGAGATATCTTGAAAAACTAAAATCAATATGCAAGTTATGTACCAATAATTTAAACAGGTAAACCTACTTTAATGTATTTCAAATTTAAAAATGTGTTAAATTTTATTTATCTTTCGCAATTTTGAGAAATTCATTCGCATATATGCGTTTTTTTTAAAACACAATTTACCTGAAAGTCAATTATTGGTAAAAATAAAGGCTAGTAGTGTTGGGGTGGCTATGCTTTTGGGTAAAACCTGAATCGGAGCTTTGGCTATTTTTACTTCTGCATCATCTTCCTTTTTACCCTCTCCATGACAGGTTTTACATCAACAATAACCGATAGGCCATTGATTTGTTTTCTCATATCTGTAATTCCTGGTTTGATAAAGATTTTTACTTGTGACCACTTGATCAACATAAATCAATTCCCAGACTTTTTAACAGACTAAGTAATAGGTTTGTATCATAACCATTTTCTAACCTTATTTTTATTTGGTCATGAATGATTAGTTCCAGATAGTGATTGGAAGGGGTATTTGTTTTTTGTGGTATTTCAACTAATGGTAGATTGGTTTTCAATAATCTTGTTTTCCATCTGGAAAACAGATCCCGGTTAAGATTGTGTTCTTTGCAATAATCCGATTGTGTAAGTTGACTTTCCTGCCAATTAGAGATATGATTTTGCCAATAGTTTACTCTATTTTCTGATGAATGGCTTTTTGTTGACATTATGTCCTCCGGTTGTTTTTAAGAACATAATGATTCTTTTAGTTGACAATTTCTAGATGTAGTTGGTTAGACGGTTACAATAAATTGCACATAACTATTAAGGCTTTATCAAAACATTGACATTTTAGAAATTTAGAAGTAAAATTAATAACTGGTTTTATCTTATCAAGTTGACAGATCAAAATAAAAAGTTTTAATCAAATTCTTCATAAAAAAAGTGCTTCATATTATTACAACTTAATGGAGCAAAATTATCAAAAAATATAATAGATATCATCCTGATTTCAAATTCTTAATCAAATACAATGCAATTCCTGATATCATAACTAATTCCTATCAAATCTCCAGACAGTTGATTTATTATATTAAAAACAAATGGGATGATACAGGCTATATTGGAAAAGAATTTTCCAAAGATTATCAAACAGAGGAGTTAAATTCATTCAGAGCTGTTACAAAACCAGCTTTTGCCATTATCCGTATGCTTTTTATGGTCATATGCATTCTTAAAAAAGCTAAATCTATTAAAGATCTTAATTATCAAAAGTTTGCTTCTTTAGATATAAAACTTAAGATTATTAAAATGATTCACCGTTTCCAAAATGTTCTTACTCTCAAGCATTTATTAAAACTGGTTGGTATTACTAAAACACGCTACTATGAATGGCTGAATCAAATACAGTTTCAATGTCTGGATTCTCCTATCAAAAGATGTTTTAAATCTGTTTCCAATCAGATCCTTAATCGTGAAGTCAGGATTATTAAAAAATCGGCTGCCAACAGCAAAATGCTTTTCTGGTGTTTGAGATCGAAATACCTTTATGCTGTCCGTAATCTTAATTTAAATATTTGTTATACAACTTATTTAAAATATGTACGTCTGCTTGGTTTAGCTGTTAAACGACCCCGAAGGTTTCTTAAAAAACATAAAACAGGTTTACGGGCTTCAAGGCCTAATGAGTTTCTCCAATGTGATATTACCATTCAACATCTGATCAGTGGAGTAAAGGTTTTTATTTACTTGATCATTGATAATTTTTCACGTAAGATTCTCAATTGGACTGTTGCTGATTGTGTTTCTGGACAAATCAGAAGAGATACTTTGATTGATGCATTCAATACTCATATTGATCCGCTATTTCTCAGTAAAAAGATTTCCATCTTATCAGATGCAGGGCCTGAAAATGATAATCACTTTGTTAAGGACTGGATCAACCAAAATCCTCATACTCTCCCTTTGCTTCTTGCTTTAAAAAACTGTGAGTATTCCAATAACATGATTGAACATATCAATCATGTTCTCAAATCAGAGAATTTAAGGCACAGTGAATATGAAACCATCAATGATGTTCGTAAAAAGCTGGATGAATGCATCCCTGTTTTTAACAGTGAGCGTCCACAGGGTGTTTTAGGCGGTCTTACTCCGGATGAGGTTTATTCCGGCATAAAACCTTTCTCCCTGGATCTTTCCAAACGGTTTGCTGATGCACGCAAGCTGCGTCATTATGAGAACAAAAACCGCAAATGTCATTGCAACCCACTTTCTATCGGATAATTTTCGACCTGAACAGTCTAATTCATCCCTTTTTTAACTTTTTTCAAGTAATTTTAATTCATTGTTGTGTCAAAGAACTTTACTACAATTCAATATTTAAATTAAATTGCAGCTATTGTAAGCGTAAAATCTTTTTTACGCTTTTGTTTGAGTTTCCTCCGTTTTGGCAGATGAACAGTCTAATTCATCCCTTTTTTAACTTTTTTCAAGTAATTTTAATTCATTGTTGT
>JAKSBL010000410.1 GCA_022361115.1 Spirochaetota bacterium
ATTATTCTTTTCTGTTTTTTAAGCTGAAGCATCTTTTGCCAACCTTTGGTTTTGTTGTCCTTGATCAGAAAGGAAATTGTCTGTTTTCCTATATTCCTGACACAATCTGGACAGAAAATATTGATAAGATCTTACAGCAAAAACCCAAAATGGTCTTAATGGATTTGAATGGAAAAAAAGATGATTTGCAGAAAGTACATATTTCTATTGATGATGTGATTCAGAATGGATTAAGTATTACCAAGAATGATACAATTTATTATGGCACCCATTTAAAAGAGGAATTTCACTCTATCAGTAACCTAATCAGATGTAGCCGGCCAGGCGATTTAGTGGAGATATATTAAATCAGGCTATATCAGGAATTTCTCTTTTCTAAAAACTCTTGATACGCCTGGGGTGTCATTGGTATTTTAGGCATTTGGCCAATAGGAGTATCTTTCATTGCCTGATAGGCAACTTTTGGTAATCCCATCATCTTTTTAATTATACTTGCTGCTTTTTCAGGATCATTGCTTTTAATAAGATCGACTGTTTTTTGCATAAAACTGGTTTCAAATTGAATAAATTGTTCAATATTTTCCTTAGTTGGTGTTGAGTGATCAGGGTTATGCCAGTTTCTTGCTTTGCGAAGATGTTGAACCGTTGAACCCAGTAAATAGAGCAGTTTATTGCCGGCCATTTGGTAAATATGGTTTTTAAAATTATTAGCCAGCTCATCCATGTGTCTCTGCTCTTCTGGATATTCTTCCCGCTTTTCCTGATAAAGTTTCCAGTTTAAATCGGAAAAGTTTTTGTTGTATTGGTCTGCTTTTTCCTGCAGTTTTAGCTTCTCTTCAGCACTACCCATTTGACAGGCCATGGCACAAACTTGTGGGTAAATAATCCGTTCTGTTTCCTCAACATCCCAAACAGAGGCCTTTTGCCGCCTTAAGGCAATCAGAACAGCCTCACAGAAAGCGCTGATGCCACTTTCTGTGATAAACATCCCTTTGCCATGCTGAATATCGACTAATCCCCAGGCCAGTAAAATACGGGCCGCATCCCGGATCACTGAGCGGCTGACCTGGAACTGCTGGGCTAATTCAGGTTCAGTGGGTAATGCTTCGCCTGCTTTTATCTCTCCGGTTAAAATGCTTTCTTTTATTTGTTCAGCAATCTGTTCTGCCAGGGTTTGTTTCTTCTGAAAGGGTTGAAATTGCACAGTTTTTTCCTTCATTTGTATTTAAAATATCTATGTTTTGCTTTTTTTCTTTCTTTTCATTAACTGTTTTTTTGATTAGAAGAATAGCCAAAGTAAAGGTACTCAGCAATAAAAATCCGGAAGCAATTTGCCAGGATAAAGCGGTTGAGTAGTTTTGTGAAACATAACCACCTAAAGCTGATCCTCCAAGAACTCCAAAGCGAATGATTAGGGAATGAAAGGATAATAATGTTGAACGCTTATTTTCAGGAATATTATCATGAAAAAGTGTTAAAAAGGGAGAGTCCATCATTCCTACTAGCATAAAAATTATAACATAGAAAACAGTAAAACCCAAAACTGTTTTTTGAAAGGAGATAAAAACAAATCCCGTAGCAATTAAGAAAAACAGGATTACTAAAATTAAAAAATAGTTATTTTTGAATAATTTACATATGGGTGTAATAATGACATTACCCAGTGCACTAGCTGCAAAGTACAACCCCCCAATCAATCCAAAAATCCAGATTTTCCCTTCAATATTTCCCATAAGATTTTTGACAAAAGGCTGCCAGAATATTTCCAAGGTAACAAAACCGATAGCAAAAAAGAACGCACCTAATAATAATAAAGCAATAACTTGCTGTTTTAAACCATAGGTAATGGAATCTTTAATAATCTGCGGCAGCATGGTGATGCCTGTTTTAATGTTGCCTTGAGGTTGATAATTTTCTTTAATGAGAACCATAGTCAGTGCTATTTGGATAAGAGCAAAAAATACGCTCATCCAGATGGTTATTCCATAAATGCTTTTTCCTGGTAAAATAATACCGGTTTTTTGCCATAAGTCTGGAAAAACCCCCCCTAAAATAGTAGAAAGACCGAGAGCTAGAGGGATAAAGATCTGAGTGATAGCTAGGTTTTTTTGTAAATTCCCATTTTTATCCAATCTTCTAAACTCATCTACAAACCAGGCATCCATACTTCCGGAAGATAAAGCCCGGGCTAATGCTTCAAAAAAAACTACAATATAAAAGATGAACAGAGAACGGGCAAAAATCAATAATAAGGTACTGATTAAAAAAACCAATAAAGATATCAAATAGAGTTTTTTTCTCCCGATTGCATCAGCTAAACCGCCTGTTGGTAATTCAAAAACAACAACAAAAACTGCCCAAACTGCAACCAGATTGCCTATCTGCAAAAGTGTTAAGCCTCTCTCTAAATAATACAAACGGATAATAGCGTAAGTTAAACCAAAAATAAACCAGTGTAAGGATTGGTTTATGATGTAGTGAATGAGTAATCGTTTTTTGGTCATATCATATTCTCCTAATATCATCATGTCATAATATGACTATATTATACATCATAATGCCAATTAATCAATAGCCAAGTGAATTTTTTTAAAAAAATATGCAATGGAATACAAAGTAATTTTTATTTATCTTTACATTTTTTTTAATTAATGAGATAAGGGTAAGACGAATTACATATCTTATTTGATCGATTGACATTTCTAATTAACAAGTAATTGTGCTACCTTCTCCAGACTGTCATTTAACAATAGAGCATGTATAAAACAGAAATAAGGAAAACCATTGGAAAAATTTAAAAACTTAGGATTATCTGATTTAACCATTAAAGCTATCCAACAAAAAGGATTTGAGGAACCTACGGAAATACAAGAATTAACCATACCTTTACTCCTGCAGCATGATAAAAACATTATTGCTCAAGCTCAAACCGGTACAGGAAAAACCGCTGCTTTTGGCCTGGTTTTTATAGAAAAATTAGCTCAAAAACAGCCAGGAACCAAAGCCTTAGTGTTAACACCTACCAGGGAACTAGCTGTACAAGTTGCAGAAGAAATCAATTCTTTTAAAGGAAACAAATCGTTAAAGATTATCCCAATCTATGGTGGGCAATCGATTCAGCTGCAATTAAAACGACTGAAAAGGGGAGTAGATGTTGTAGTGGGTACTCCAGGCCGTTTATTAGACTTAATCAACCAGAATGCTCTGGATTTATCTAATGTAGAATATGTAGTACTGGATGAAGCAGATGAAATGCTGAATATGGGTTTTATTGAAGATGTGGAAGAAATTCTGAAATATACTAATGATTTTCGTCAGCTTCTCCTTTTTTCAGCAACCATGCCAAAAAGAATTATGAACCTCGCTCAGAAATACATGGGACAGTATACCCTTTTGCAAGCTAAAAAAGGACAGGTGACCACCCATTTAGTTGATCAAATATATTTTGAGGTTCGCCAAAGTGACAAATTTGAGGCTCTTTGTCGGATTGTTGATATTGAAAACCAGTTTTATGGTATTGTGTTTTGTCGAACCAAAGTGACGGTTGATGAAGTTGCCAAAAAGCTGATTGACAGGGGGTATAGTGCCGAAGCTTTGCATGGAGATATCCCCCAAAATCAACGAGAAAGAATTTTAGATGGTTTTAAAACAAAAAGGCTTTCTGTTTTAGTGGCAACTGATGTGGCTGCCCGTGGAATAGATGTTCAAAATGTCAGTCATGTGATCAATTTTTCTTTACCCCAGGATCCTGAGTCTTATGTACACCGGATTGGTAGAACTGGCCGGGCAGGAAATGAGGGAACTGCCGTCACCTTTGTGACTCCTGATGAATACAATCGATTATATTTCATTCAAAAAAAGACCAAGAGTCAGTTACGGAAGGAACTTATCCCGGAAATAGATGATATCATTTCTATGAAAAAAGAAAAAATCATGGCTGATATACAAGAAATCATAGTTAATGAAGATCTCTCTGATTATTCTGAACTTACCGATGCACTTCTAATGCACAATGATGCTGAGAAAGTGCTGGCTGCTTTAATAAAGCATGCTTTTGCTCATGAACTCAATGTAGATAATTACAGTAAAATCAAAAATTTTTATCAAGATCGGGATTTTAATCTCAACACCAATAGTAAAACCCGGCTTTTTATCACAATGGGTAAATTGGATAAAATGACACGCAAAAAACTTGCTCTTTTTATTGAAGAAAAAGCTGGAGTTCCTCAAAATCTTGTACGAAATATTGAAGTTTTTGAATCATATTCTTTTATTACTGTCCCTTTTCAAGAAGCGGAAATCATTTTAGAAGTTTTTAAAAGGTTTAAATATAAAAAGCGATCCTTAATAGTTGAAAAAGCAGAAAAAGGAAAAATCAAGAAACGTAATAAAAGAAGGAAATAATACTTTTCTTTTATAATCATAATATCCAATTTGTTTTTTTAGCAGTTACCAGTGTATTCATTGCTTTATTTGATCTATTACTCTATAGTTATCCGGCAGAAAAAGTAAAGCTGGGGTTAAACAAAAATACTGGTCTCTTCAAGCAAAATTCACAGGAACGATGATTATTATAGCTGGCTTTCTATTGGGTTTTGCACATTAATGATTTGAATTTTTTTTATCTTGACAGGAATTGGAAAAGTCTCCATAATTTTAAGTAGGTATGATTATACTAAGGAGTGATTTGTGGATAAAATTATAGCTAAGTCAATACAGCTGAATTGTTCAGTTGAAAAAGCTTTTCAAATGTTCACTGAAAACCAATTACTGGAATCCTGGCTTTGTCTCAAGGCAGATGTTGAACCTGTTTTAGGTGGCAAGTATGAATTGTTCTGGAACCCTGAAGATAAGGAAAATAACAGCACTATTGGGTGTCGAATTACTTCTATTGAAAAAAACAAAATGTTGTCTTTTGAGTGGAAGGGAGCTGAGCAATTTAAACATTTTATGAATCAAACAGATCCTTTAACTCATGTTGTAGTGATGTTTTTTTCAGAACAGCAGAGCACAGCCACTGTTTATCTGATCCACTCTGGTTGGAGAAATACCAAAGAATGGGAAGAGGCCAGACAATGGTTTGATCAGGCCTGGCAACAGGCTTTTGCAGCATTAAAAAAAGAAACTACTCACTGATTAATTCAACTAAAAAAGAGACAGGCCTAGTACCATCAGTACAACACACAACCTGCATATGATCTTTTTTCCACCAGGGAGTATAAGTAGCTCCGCCACTTATGGAGTGACAGACATAAAATATGTCCTGCCAGGCATAGGTGCAAAAGTTCTCTGGCTGTTTAGGATCTTCTCCGTCAATAATGAAGGAGTTGCCAATTTCAAAAACAGGGCAGTCACCTGCTTTTTCTTCTTTTGATAAATATTCCTTAGCTAAATCTTCAAAAAAAGCCTTATGGATTACTGTTATTTTGAAACTTTTTCCCACTTATTTTTATAAAACCTTTGATGCAATTTTTGGATTTTAATATTTGAAACTTTAATAAAAAGATTTTATCATATATGATAAGTGTTTACAAGTTTTTCTTGACTTCTATCTATAATGGTACTATATATGGAAGTGTAAACATCAAAGTGAGAATTAATTCGATGAACAAGTTAAGTAAAGACGGAAGTGTTCATGTAACAGATGAAGTATTTAATACTGCTTCCCATCTGGTTGGGGCTATCTTCAGCTTGGTAGGCTGGGTATTGTTAATTGTAAAAGCAAGTGTTCGAGGTTTACCCTGGCAGATTGTTACCTTTTCCATCTATGGATTCACCCTGTTTCTGTTATTTCTGGCCAGTACATTTCATCATGGTATCAATGGAAGTAAGAAGGTTGAAAATACATTAAAAATTTTGGATTACTCGGCAATTTTTCCATTAATTGCCGGAACTTATACCCCTTTTTGTCTGGTTGTATTAAGAGACTTTTTAGGGTGGAGTATTTTTGGGCTGATCTGGGGTTTAGCCATTATTGGTATTACATTAAAAGCCAGTATTCAGCATTTGCCTAAATGGTTTACCAATACTTTTTATGTAGCCATGGGGTTGGTTAGTGTTTTTTTTATAATACCCCTTACTCAAAAATTACCCTTAACTGCTCTCCTTTTATTAGGAGCGGGTGGTTTTTTTTACATTATTGGCTCCTTTATTTATTATTTGGAAAAGCCCAATCCTCTACCTGGAAAATTTGGTTTTCATGAAATATGGCATATTTTTGTTCTTTTAGGAGCAGCTAGCCATTTTTTTATTATGTACTTTTTTCTTTTTTAAACATTACTTAAACTATGAAGAGAAAAAAACTTTTAATTTTATTAATTTTACTCACTTACTCGCTTTTTGCTGTAAAAAAACCAGATCAAATCACATTTATAACAGAGGATAAGAGGATTTTTCCTGTTTTAATGAATTCCGGCTCTCAAGTGCTTTCAAAAGATGGGGGCTTATTTGTAGATATTTCTCATCTCATTAGTAAAGAGATCAAAGTACCCATTAAAATTACTCGCTACCCTTTGAATAGAGCTTTAGTTATATTAAAAGCAGGGAAAGCAGATGGTTTTTTAACATTGAGCTATAAACCAGAAAGAGAAGAGTCTGTTGTCTATCCTAAAATAAATGACAAAGTTAATGAAAAATTAAGGATTTATTATTCTCAGTACTGTTTTTATGCAAGGCTGGATTCAAAAGTATTTTGGGACAAAAAAAGTAAAAACTTGATTAATAATCACAAGCCGATAGGGGCCCAATTAGGTTATTCTGTCAATCATACAGTAAAAATGCTAGGTTATGATATTGAAGAAGTAAATGAAGTCAGAGAAAATTTTATTAAATTACTAAATCAGCGAATTGATGTTTTAGTCGCCCATGAAAACACAGGTGATGGATATGTTTATAAATACCCAAGTTTATTTAAAAAAATATTACCACCAGTTTCAAAAAAAGCATACTATATTGTTTTTTCTCATCAATTCTACTATAAGTATCCACAATTATGTCAACAAATTTGGGAAATCAGTAGTTCTCTCGTTCAAACCGACCAATACCAATCAGCTAAAAAGAATTATTTAAAATCAGCAAATATTGAACTTTTTCCATAAGCCTTTATTGTATAAAGTTGAGCACTAAAAAAATGTTATTCATAAATAAATCGATTGATTGATCAGTCTATTTATGTATTAATATAACTATGCAAGAAAAAAAAGAAAAAATATTTAAAGCAGCTTTAAACTTATTTAATACTCAGGGTTTTGATGCTACAACAACGGCTCAAATTGCTAAACAGGCACATGTGGCAACAGGAACACTGTTTCATTATTTTAAAACCAAAAAAGAACTAATCAATCAGTTATACTTATATTGTAGAGATTCATTAGTGGATGCTGTAGCGGTTGAAATTTCTGATGATCAAGATTTTTATCTTTTAATTCGTAAAATCTGGAGACAATTTATCAATTGGGGAATTAATAATAAAGATCTTTACCTTTTTTTTCGGCAGTTTAATAGTTCACCCTATATTTCCAGAGTGACTAGAGAAAAAGGGCAAAACCGTTTAAAATTTCTTGAGATTTTAATTGAACGGGGAAAAGAGTCACGATTTCTCAAAGATGTAGATATTGATTTACTTGTCAATTCTGCTATGGGGATTATTATCAGCCAGATTGAGTATTTATTAATTCAACCTGAAAAAGTGTATAATCAAAAAACATTGGATGATGCTTTTCGGCTTTTTATTGATAGTATAAAAAAAATTGGGTAGTTTAAAGGAGATAAAATGCTATATCGTAAAGTACAAAAAAATGGAGATGAAATTTCTATTTTAGGTTTTGGTTGTATGCGTTTTACCGAAAAGAACGGAAAGATTATTGAAGACATGGCAATCCGACAATTAAGAAAAGCAATTGATGGAGGCGTAAACTATATAGATACTGCATTTCCTTATCACATGGGAAAAAGTGAACCTCTTTTAAGTAAAGCACTGCAAGATGGTTACCGAGAAAAAGTAAAAATAGCAACTAAGTTACCCCACTGGCAAACTGAGTGTCTGGAAGATATGCATCATATGCTGGACCTGCAACTAGAACGAATAGCAACTGATTACATTGATTATTATTTGATTCATAATCTCAATCGAAATAGTTGGGAGCATATAAAGTCAATTGGGGTGATTGAGTTTATGGATCAGATCAAGAAAAGTGGGAAAGTAAAAAATATTGGTTTTTCTTATCATGGTGATAAGGACACTTTTCCGGTTATTGTTGATGAATATCCCTGGGATTTTTGCGAAATTCAGTATAACTATCTGGATGAAAATAATCAAGCGGGTAAAGCAGGATTAGAGTATGCTGCCGGAAAAAATTTAGCTGTCGTGATAATGGAGCCTCTCAGAGGGGGGAGTTTATCAAGAGATGTACCACCTGAAATAAAAAAAATCTGGGATGAAGCAGAAGTTAAAAGAACTCCTGCTGAGTGGTCATTACGCTGGATTTGGAATCATCCTCAGGTTACTACTGTTTTATCAGGAATGAATAATGATGACCACATTGAAGAGAATTTAAAAATTGCTAATACAGCTTATCCCGAATCATTAACTGATAAAGAATTATCATTAATTTCAAGAGTGAAATCAAGCTATCAAAAACTCATGAAAGTACCCTGTACAGGTTGTAATTATTGTATGCCATGCCCAGTAAATGTGAACATACCTGGTTGTTTTGAGACCTATAATAATTATTTTATGTTTCAGAAAGATTTTGACTATATTCGGAAATATTTTATGGGGACAAGTGGTTTATTAGGTGGGAAGAAGGCTTATGCCTCCCTTTGTATAAACTGTGGGAAATGTGAACAAAAATGTCCTCAAAATATTGCCATAAGAGAAGAACTCCAAAAAGTAAAAAAAATTATGGAAAAACCTTTCATTAAAAATATTCTCCTTCCTATTGTCATCTTTTTTTATAGAATCATTAGTCGTCAAATAATAAAGAAAAGAAAAAAACTACAAAAGAATTTAAAATAAAATTGCCATTTTATCAATTTATTGTTATATTTACACCACAATTTGATAAGGAGACCATATGGGAGATTCTATCCAAAAAGATATTAAAATACGTGATTTAATTGAGCAACATCCAGCTTCAACACAAGTGTTTGCTGCATATGGTATTGGTTGTATTGGTTGTGCTTTAGCTCAATTTGAAACCCTGGAACAGGGGTTAAATGCTCACGGAATCAATGCTGATGATTTTATGAAAGAT
This sequence comes from Spirochaetota bacterium, assembly GCA_022361115.1. Lineage (GTDB taxonomy): Bacteria > Spirochaetota > GWE2-31-10 > GWE2-31-10 > GWE2-31-10 > JAKSBL01. The sequence continues at coordinate 9,255 of JAKSBL010000410.1, forward strand.
CTCAATCAAGCTGTTGCTAATGGCTAACAAAATGAAAAGAAAACAGGATAACTACTGTTTTCTTTTTTTTATTATATAACAACTAATCTGTATTAATAAATTTTGGAAAAAAAGATCATTTTTTTTCAAGCTCGTTCCTTTTTCAAAGGCTGAATTAGTCTTTTTAAAAGATAGGTCTTCATCTATCTAAAGATGAATTATTTTTTTTTTTTTTTTTGGTCAATGATTTGCTGTACCCGGCCGGCTTTTACTAAACTGTTTAATGCAGTTTGTAATTCAGTTATGATACTTAAATCTGTATCTTTATGAAAGGCATAATAATAAGCCGATCGATTGAGAGTGTATACCACTTCAAAATCATTTGGATTATAACCTTCATTTTTTATTAACCAAAAAGCAACTACTTTCCCGTAAGCCCAGACCTCTCCTCGGTCAGCAATCAGCATCCGCATGGCATTTTCTCCAGAAACAGTGGAGCGGATTTTCAGTCTTGGTACTCCATTGCTCAATAAGAATTGTTCTCCGACATCTTTAAAGACTGCAATAGAATAGAATTTAGTAATATCTTCTGGATTATTGATTTTAACCTTTTTCGATTTTTTGGCAATCAAAACAATATTTGCATCTGTAATTGGCCCAACCCAGTTAAACAAAGATTCTCTGTTTTTAGTTCTGGTAGTGGTAAAAAGACAGGTATTTTTATTTTCGAGTAAATAATTGTAACCTCGGGCCCAGGGAACTAGCTGAATATCTTTCTTGCTGTACTTTGAATTGACTAGTTTTAGTATTTCATCTAAAATATCAACACTGATTCCTTTTAAGTTGCCCCTTTCCTGATAATTTAAGGGAGGATAGCTCTCGGTATAATAAACCAGATCATCTACATGTTGAGAAAAAAGATTGGTAAAA
>JAKSBL010000478.1 GCA_022361115.1 Spirochaetota bacterium
AAAAAAAAAAAAAAAAAATAAGTTAACAAAATTGATTTTTACTATCTCAAAGGTTATGAGGAATACGAAGAATTAGATTAAAAATCAAATCAATGAAAAACTCGACACTTTGATTTAGTAATTTCTCATGGACAAAAACAAGAAAAGTGAGTAAGATAACTCTTGTAAATTTGTCATTAAATTTTGTGAAAGGCGATTTATATGCACACAAAAGCATCACTCCTGCAGGATTTAAAGCAACCAGGGATTAATCAGAGAGGAACTCTCCTGGTTCATTCTTCAATGAAAGCAATTGGCCAGGTAAATGGAGGGGCAGAAACAGTACTGGATAGTCTCATTGAATTGATGAAGGAGGGTCTATTAATTTTGCCAACTCACACCTGGAGTGAAAATAATCTAAAAGGCCATATATATGATCCCCAAACAGAACCCTCCTGTGTGGGAATTCTCACCAATCTTTTTCTCAAACGACCACAGGTTTTTCGTTCTCTTCACCCTACCCATTCAGTGGCAGCTATTGGCAAAAGGGCAAAGAACTATATTGATCATGATAATTATCCGGGCAAACCTTATACTCCTTGTCCCCGTAATGGCTGCTTTGGCAGCCTCTATGATGAGAATGGTGAACTTCTCTTTCTGGGGGCGAGTTTAAAGACCAACACCTTTATTCATAGTGTAGAAGAATGGCTGGAGATTCCTGACCGGATCCAGGCGGAACCCGAGACTGTAAAAATCCGGCTAGGGGAAAACCATTTTCAAGAAGTCCAGTTCCACCGTCACTATTGTTCAAAGGGAGATATTTCTTTGAATTATGACAGAATAGAAGGGGATTTGCTGAAAAAAAGAATTGCCCAAAAAATTACCATTGGCGATGCGAAAAGTTATCTTGTAAAAGTCAGACCACTGGCAGATATGCTAGTTTCAATTCTCAAAAATGATCCTGATTATTTTGTTGCATAGCAGAAGGTTTTAAGTTAAGCTGTTTTGATCTACTTAAATAATATCATTCTTTTATATCTGTTGAGAGAATCACCAGATCATCTTTAAATTCTGTTACCCCAAAATGATTTTTGATTCTATTAATTAATGCTTCATTAAAATTAGTTTCCGGGCTGCATTCAAGGATAAATTTAGCTACATTAAAATTTTGAGCAGAATTATTTTGATCGACTTCGATTAGGGCATCAGTAAAAAGAACTAACTTATCTCCTTTTAAAACATTGGTTTGAAATACTTTATATTCATAATCCTTGTCAGCACCCAAAACCAAACCTTCTGCTTTTAAAGTCAAAACTTGTTTCTCTCGAATAAGATACCCAGGTAAATGGCCTGCATTAACTATTTTTAATTTATATCTATTTAAATCAATAAAATATGCAGAAAATGTAATCAACATTTCAGGAGTTTCTTTTAGTTCTTCACAAATACGCTGATTTAGCCAGGTAATAAAATCAGCAAGAGAAAAATTTTTTATATTTGAGGATTGTTTTCTTACATAATCGAAAATGATTGATCTTAAAATAAGGGTTATAAATGCTGCTCTTACACCATGACCAACAACATCTGCAATAATTATAAGATATTTTTCTGAATCTAACTGGGCTATTGTATAGTAATCTCCACCACATTGTAATTCTGGAAGTGGTTGATAAGTGACATGGAATTGAATTTTATCAGAAACTGGTATATCACTAGCTATTAATCGCTTTTGCAATTGAGCTGCCCATTTAAGCTCTTCTTTTAACATCTGATGAAATTGTCTTTTTTGAATCTTAGTTTTATATAATTCTATTGCTTCCATAATTTTAGAAAATAGATCTTCTTTTTCCCAAGGCTTTTTTATATAAGAAAAAATACCAGCTTTCACTATCTCTTTAACAGCATCAGGATCTGAATAAGCAGTCAGCATAATTGTCACTATTTCTGGATAAGCTTTCTTAACTTCAAGGAGTAAATCAGCCCCATTGATCTCCGGCATCCTGAAGTCTGAAATGATGACACAAACATCCGGATTTTCATTTAACATCTCTAATACTTTCTTTGGTTTATTGGTTGTTAATATTTCTAAGTCTAGATCATTTTCCTCAAAGAGTAATTCTCGCTCTAAAGAATTTAAAATATCCTGTTCATCATCAACAAGCAATATTTTATTTTGATCCATAATTTAACTCCTCATAAAGCCTGTTTTATTTTTTTTAAAAAGTTTTTGAATTTTTCCGTTTCTTCAAAGAGCTCTATTAATTCTTCATTAGAACAATTAGCATTATTCATACTTACAAACTGGTCAACTAGATTAAATAGTTCTAATTGCTCTGAACCTGAATCAGAAATCTTATGATGAAGAGTTGCTGTTTCAACATTATTATTCGAAAGATTCCACATTCTTAGTAAATATCCTCCGAGTTCAGAATGGCTAGCACCCAAATATCCAAGGCTAATTTCTGCATGATAATAAGAAGAGTGGTTTTTATGTATTGCTTCAACAATTTTGTGATACATTGCTGGAAAATATAGAAGTTGAATGATTTTACCAATATCATGACTGATCCCTGCTGAAGACCATAGAACAAAATCTTGTTTATCAAACAATTTGAGAAAAAGGTTTGTAAAAAGATAATTCACTTTCCAGGAGTGTGCTGATATTTTTTCAAGTTCAATTGCATCTTTGGCATCCAGGTCTAATTCATTAGCAAAAGAGACAGTAAATACAATATCTTTAATTGCATTTAAGCCTAAATTTATCATAGCTCTTTCAAGAGAATTCAGATTATCATTACCACCATTATAAAAAGCAGAATTTGCAACATGCAGTATCTTAACAGATATTGCAATATCTTTCTCCACCAGGGCCACGATTTCTGGGATTGATTTTTTCTCATCAATCATCTGTATCAAATCTTGATATAAAGCAGGAATACCTGGAAGTTTATCAATAGAACCAATCAATTGCAGAAGATTATTTTGATTGAGAATCTCTTTAATCTCAAATACCCTTTTAATACACTTATGAATAACATCAATATTCCAGGGTTTTGCAAGATACATTGATACAATTCCTTGAATAATAGCAGAAAGCACATATTCCTTATCAACATAACCGCTTAAAACAAAACGGACAATATAAGGATATTTTTCTTTCACAATTTTTAAAA
>JAKSBL010000279.1 GCA_022361115.1 Spirochaetota bacterium
CACCATGCCGATTTATGAGTCCTTGCACATATTCTGGTACAAAGGGAACAAAGAAAATATCTGAATCAAGAACGATTTCACGTATATTTTGAGCAAAAAAAGCATATTTCTTTTCACCAATAGCAACTACTAAATATTTTTGTGTCTCTGTTTCTACCCGTTCTGTTTTAATTTGGGCGTTCAGTTTTTTTTCAACTAATTGCTTAATCAGTTCTTCATTTGTCATTTTTTATCCTTCATCAACCTGATAAGGTTCGACAATATTGTTTAAATCACCAACCATATTTTTTAATGTTTCTGAGGCAGAACTGGTGGATTTTGTACTTATAACAAAATTTTCAATACCTTCTGATATTTGTTTTAATGACAAGAAGATTTGCTCAAAAGATGTTACTTGTTGATTAATAGAGGTAGTGATTTGTATAGAACTGGTTGCTGTAATTTTTGCTGAATTAAATATCTGTTTAAATACCTTTTCTAGCCCTAATGACTGTTCCCACCCCTCTTTTATTTTTTCTGTTCCTTCTTCACTGGCAATCACCAAGTTATCACTTGCTCGTTGAATTTCATTGATTTTATTTTTAATTTCTCTTGTTGAAGTGACTGTATTATCAGCCAACCGACGGATTTCACTAGCAACAATTTCAAAATTTTTCCCTGCTTCACCAGCTGCTGATGCTTCTAATTCAGCATTAAAAGCAATTATTTTTGTTTGATCAGCTATACCATTGATAATATTAACAATTTCCCAAATACTATCAATCAATTCTCCCAGGGATTTTATACCATTGATTGTATCATAGTTTGTTTTCTTAATTTCTTCCATTTTTGTGAGGTTTTGCTTAATAAATAGAAAGCCCTGTTTTACATCTTCTTTTGTTCGATTGGATAATCCTGCAACATCTTTAATTTTTTTCTGAACACTTCTGGATAAAGCATTTGAGTCTTCCATTGTACTTACTATTTCTTTTACAGCTGCAGCTTGTTGATTGGAGGTTGTAGAGATTTCTTTAGAGGTAACTGTTAAATCCTGAACAGAAGTATTCATTATTCCGGAAAATTCTTTTATTTTTTTTAAATGCTTCCCAAAATCTACTATCAGGGAATTAAAATGTGTAGACATTTCACCAATTTCATCTTTTGTCTGAATTTCAATTTTTTCTCTAAGATTTCCTTGCGAAACAGAATGTACAATACCTCGCATGGAGGATAGTGGTTTAAGCATGGTATTCATTACTAAATTCATGACAATAATATTGATAAAAATAATAATAAATAAAATAATAAATGATATTCCTAAATAACTGATAAACTGGATACGATTATTAACTCTTTTTTCAGCAATTTTTGCATCGATTTCATCTATATAAACCCCGGTTCCGATTACCCAATCCCATTCTTTAAACCATTTTGCATAGGATTTTTTAAGTTGATTTTTTTTAATTGTGCCGTCAGGCATGGGTTTATCCCAAGTATATTCAATAAAAGCATCCCCTGTATCATTTTCTGTTACCTGTTCAACTGCATAAGCAATAAAATTTTTTTTTGTTCCATCCTTTGTAATTTTGGTTTCAAATTTTTCTCCCTTTAATACTGTTCCATTCAAGACAGGGTTTTGAGGGTGCATAATCATAATGGGATAGGGTTTTGTGCTATCTGTTACCCAAAAATAACCTTTCCCATTATCGTATAACATTTTTTCTATATAACCTAAGGTTTGTTTTTTCGCATCTTCTTCTGCATCATCCACATAAATACCAGTACCTAATACCCAGTTTAATTCTTTTATCAAACGAACATAGGATAATTTAGGTTGGTCAACGGTCAAACCATCTTTTGTTGGTTTAGGCCATAAATAGTCAACAAAACCTTCCCCTTTATCCAAACAAACTTCAACAGCAGCTTGAAAAAGGTTTTTATTGGTCCCATAGGCACAATCATATTTTGGGTCAGTGAGATACTGTCCATTTAACGAAGGAAGTGTAGGATGCATGATCATTTTTGGATAAGGTAAAGTAATATCATTGATCCAGATGTATCCTGTACCATTATCATAACGAAGATTTTCAATTTCATTGATAATATTGGCTTTTGCCTGATTCATACTAATTTTTCTTTGTCTTACTTTTTTTATATTGTTATTAATAATGGAATTAGCAGCATCAATAATGTTTACCAGCCTATGACCATATTGTTCTTCAATATATTTGGGATTTTCTTTCACATTTTTGTAGCTGGAATTAATGGTTTCATAAACAATAGTAACGTAATTATTTAACTGACTTTCAATTTTTGTTAGTTCTTCTTGTCGAAAAGTTTTTAGTTCAGATTGGCTATTGAGCCAAAATCCGATAAGCATGATAGAAACTGTTAAAATAACAGAGATAGATGAGAAAAGGATACTACGCCAGAGAATTTTTGTTTTAATTGATTTGCTAACCATAGTGCTTATCCATTTTTTTGAGATTGGTTTGTTTTATATTTCGTTGAAAAAAAGCTAAAAATTGATATATAAATGGATTTTTTTAATTTTTTTTAGGTGAGATAGTTTTTTTTGTGGATATTAGATTGTAATAATTAAAATTATGTATTTTTTGATAAAAAAATACATAATTTAGCAGATTTTAATTTTAATCATGAATTTTGCATGTTTATTTTCTATTCAAGGGTATGATCCTTTGATTTCAGTTCATCCAATATTTTATAAAGCTCTGGATCTTCCTTTATTTCTCCATGAAAATGAAGGCCAAGTTTTAAATTGCCACTAATATTATCATTTTCCTGCCAACGAACCAATACAGGTAATTCTTTGATTGTATCTTCAAATTCTCCATCCTGACGAGTGAATTTGATCTGGACATTTTTTAATTCTTCGGTTGTTAATTCAATCTGAATAGGCAATAACACATGTAAACCAATATGTCCTATGGCAATTCCAATAAACTGAGCCGAAATCCATTTTCCCTTTTCTTTTGAAATATAAATTTGAATTGTTCCTGATGTTACCTTCTTTTTTTTCTCATCTTTTTTGCCATTTTTATCGTTTGATTCTTCATTAAAAAAATCTTGAATATCTGGTAAATCTCCCATAGTCAACCTCTTAATTCTTTAATTTATAATTTTTTTTCATTATATTTATTATTTTAGTTAATAATGTATGATTTTTATCACGGATTCCAGCATCCGTTAAAATATCTCTTCTTTCTTTGCTTAACCAGGTGAATAAACCAGCAGCATTCCCTTGATGTGCAATTCTAACCATGTTTCTCATTTCAGACTGAGTCACAATTTTACGATTATTATTAATAATAAAAATAAAACTTTTTTTATCATCTGCAGCAATTATTTCAATGCTTTCTGTTTTTTTCGTAGCTGTTGTTTTTGCTTTACTATGTTTAGTTATTTTTTGATTAATTTGATCAACCTCTTGATTATGTTTTATAATGAGGGCTTGTTCTAATAAAAAACGGATACCATCTTCATCCAATGATTTGGTTAATTGTTGTAATTCTTTAGTTAATTCTTGTTTCAATGTTGGTTTTTTTGCCATTTTTTTCCTTTTATTGATGATGGATTATTGATTATATCTTATATCATCTCCAGTAAAAATATAATAAAAATCCTCTGCCATATTTACCAAACGATCGCCAATTCGTTCTATTGAGGATAAAATTAAAATAAGATTTACCCCAATATCAATATTTAATTTTCCAGAAAGCATATCTTCACTGATTTTTTCGTGATTTTCCGTTCTTAATTGATCAATCACATTATCATATTGAATGACTTTTAACAATTCTTTGCTATTCTCCTCTTGAACATATTTATTAAGACGTTCAAGCATAATAAAGATATGTTGAAAAAAAGGTTCCAGTAATTCTGGTAATGCAGGATAATCCTGTATTGGTAAAATAAGATTGATAATTTCAATCATTCGATCACAACTTCTTTCAATATCAGAAAACACTCGCATACTGATCAATAATAAACGCAGTATTTTTTTTTTTTTTTTTTTTGATAAAACAACCACCAGGTTTTCCTGATCAAAATTCACTTGTTTTTTTATAATAACTTTTTGAAAACGGTATATTTCTTCAACAGTATCTTTTCCATTAATAAAGTCTTGAAGTAAATGAAGCATATGAAAGTAATCATCATAGATTTCAGTTAAACTGTCCATGACAATAGCTGTTTTTTGATCTCGAAAGGACTTCATTTAGCTATTTTAATAAATAAATTTTGATTTGCATAGTAAAAATTGGATTTATTTTGCGAATTGCTTATGAAATTTGTGCCTGGCACCATTATTTAAAAATCAATTTTTTTTTTCAACAGTGTCATTCTTTTTGAATAAAAAAACATTAATACTAATGAGAGACAAAAAATTATTATATACAAGGAGCACAAAATGGGACGTCCATTACGAGTTATTTTGGAAAACACTACCTATCACATTTTTGCACGGTTCATTAACTATGAGAAGTTCTTAGGAGGAAAAACCTACAAGGAAATTATGTATCAAGTCATTCAAAAAAAAAAAAAAAAGCA
>JAKSBL010000081.1 GCA_022361115.1 Spirochaetota bacterium
AAAATCCATTGAATATGATTTTTAAATAAAAAACCGGCAATCAATGGCCCGACAGCAACACCAATATTGATGCCTAAATATACTAAGGAAAAAGCACGTTTGCGTTCTTCCCCCTCTGTTAAGTCAGTTACCATTGCACTATTCATTGGTCTTTCTGCCCCGTTAAAAAAGCCGGCTATCACCAGCAACCAGGGAACAGACATGGATTCTTTTAAAAAACCGCAGGGAATGAGACAGAGGATAAAAAGGAGCTGAAAAGCCAGCATTATTTTTTTTCTCCCCATTGAATCACCAAACCTGCCGCTGAACATTGCACCGAGCATTCGACTACCAGAAACCAGCATAACAAATTGAGCTGCCACAATTTTGTCATACCCCATTCGTTGAGTCAGATAGAGAGTGAGGAACATATGAACAAAATCTCCCATACGGTTCACAATTCGGGCAAAAAACAGAATATAAATACTGCGTGGTAAACCGCTATAGGTATGAAAAATTTTGAGTAGATCGATTTTTTTTAAAATGGAATTGTTGGCCATTAACTCATCCTTTCAGTTATGCTAATATTCGGGTAACCGCATAACTAGAATAGCCTAAAAAAAGTTGTTTGTCAATAAGTTATTAATCCAAAATATAATATCAATATGTCTATCTTGTTATTGAAAAAGCTCTTCAAATTCCTGGACGGGTAAGGCAGGTTGGCAGTAGTGGCCCTGGAAATAGGGGCAATTCAGATTTTTTAAATATTGAACATGTTCCTCTGTTTCTACCCCTTCTGCAACCACTTGAAGCTGAAAGTGAGTAGCAATATCTAACATGGTTTCTACAATAGCAGCGCTATTTTTATCTGTTGTGACATCTTTAATAAATTCACGGTCAATTTTTAAATAATCTAAGGGTAAAGTTCTTAAATATGATAAAGAAGAATAACCAGTGCCAAAATCATCAATTGAAAAGTGAATTCCTGCATTGCGAAATGATTTCATTTTTTTAACAATATTATCAAAATCATCGATAAAAATAGATTCTGTTACTTCAAAAACTAAAGGTTCTATGTCTACCTGATTCAGTTTAATGATGTCCATGATCCTTTGGTAAAAATGCTCCTCTTTTAATTGTTTGGGGCTGATATTAATACTGAGATGTTTTAAAGCAAATTGATTATTTTTTTGCCAGATAGCAAGCTGCTTGCAGGCTGTATTAATGACCCAGTCACCAATAGGAGATATTAACCCAGTATCTTCAGCAATGTTAATAAAATCAATTGGAAAAATAAATCCATATTGAGGATGTTTCCAGCGTAATAGGATCTCTGCTCCTATGATTTCGTTGGATTCTATTGCAACAATGGGTTGATAATAGAGCATTAATTCTTCTTTCGTGATAGCAGTACGCAGGTCATTTTCTAAAGCCAGCCTTTTTCTCATCAAAATATCCATTTCTTTATGATAAAAATGGACAGATCCCTGACCATTTTTTTTGGCCTGGTTCATTGCTGTATCAGCATGCCTGAGGATATCATCTGCTGATTCTGTCCCTTCTGTAAAAATAGTAACACCAATACAGGCAGAAGTATGGAGTAAATATTCTTTTATACGAAAGGGTTTTTTTAAAAGATTGTGAATTTTATTACAAACAATCCGGGCTTGATTATAGGCAATATCATTATCATTACTGAGTTCTGGGAGGAGGATGACAAATTCATCAGCTCCAACCCGGGATACTGTATCTTCTTTTCGGACACTTTGCATGATCCGACGAGCTACTTTTTGGATCAGTAAATCTCCAATCTGATGACCCAGTGAATCATTTATATTTTTAAAACGATCCAGATCTAAAAAAAGGAGGGCTCCTTTGTAAGGATGTCTTTGAGTCCGAACAGCAGCCTGGTTTAAACGATCGGTGAGTAAAATCCGATTGGGTAAATGGGTTAAAAGGTCATGATAAGCTAAAAACTCAATCCGTTTATGAGCATCCCGCTGTTCTGTGAGGTCTTCAACAATACCGACTGCGCTAATCACCAATCCATCTTTATTAAGAATTGGAGCAGTTCTTAAGATCAGCCAGATTGTTTTATTGGATAATTGTACTTTATATTCCCCTTCATAAAAACCAATTTTGTTGTTAAAGGGAGACTGAATAGCCGGCAGAATTCTTCGATCTGTAACTTCATGAAAACTAAGGCCATTGATTTTATCTTTATCAACTGATAAAATAGTGGCAAATTTATCATTACAGTCTTCAATAACTAAACTGGTATTGTATTTAAATATCCCAACCGGGGCAGACTCAAAAATAGTTCCATAAAACTTTTCACTAATTTGTAATTGATCAGTGGCAATTTCATAGTAAACTTGAGTTTCAATGGATTGAGTAATGGTTTTATTAATTCTTAAAATAGCAATAACCTGAAGTATCAACAAAGCTAACACTATTCCTGCTAATAATTGTTGGGTCAATTGGTTCACCATTAATAAGCGCATACCCAAGGGAACAAGGAGAATAACAACAAACATGAGTGAGATTCTCTTGATGGCAGAAAGTGATGATACAGCTCCTGAACATATTCCTGCAAAAACAAAGGCAAATAACATTTGAATGGCTAAAGAATCATTGGGAAAAAGGAAAAGCATTAAAATAGTCCAGAAAAATCCTGATATTAGTATTTGCAGAACAAATAGGTTTTTCCAGATAGTATGCTTGAATAAAAATTGTTTATTAAGATATATGAGATGAGTGATTAGGCGAATGAGGTAGATAATGATAACACATGCATACCAGATTTTAATAATTTCTGGCTGAGTATTCCAGAAAAAGAAGAGAAAAAAGGTGGCAGCTAAAAAATTTGCAAAAATATTTTGAGCTGATGTCCTCATAACGATCTTAAATCGTTGGAGGTTGACTTTATCTTTGAGTATTTGCTGATTTTTTTCTCTTAATTCCATGGTTTTAGCACTATAAAATAGTGGATTGAATTACTTTTAATTATATTGGAAAATAATAGAAATAGCAATACCATGAAAATAATCAAATTGCTTTTTCCTTGACTTTTTTTTTATCAACTCTTATTCTTAAATTAGATCTTTTCCAGATAGGGGATATATATGTTAAGTCAAGTAATAAAAGCATCGATTGCTAACTTGCGAGAATGTGAACAATTAATAGATAAAATTAGTGATGAAACTTATAAAAATAAATCTGTTGCTCCCTATTATTCCAGTTTTGGTCAGCATTTACGTCACGTATTGGATATTTATGATTGTGCTTTATCAGGAATAGTCAGTAAAATAGTAGACTTTAGTGCACGAAAAAGAGATTTAACTGTCGAAGATGAAAAAGACGCAGGCAAGGCATATATCCAGCAGATTATTAGTAAGTTAAATCAATTGAGTGATAAAGATCCTGGTGAGAGGATCATGATAAAAGATGATTTAGGGAATGGTTATGCAGAATTGCCAGGTACAATTGGAAGTGTATTGGTGCAAGCTTTCAGTCATACAATCCATCATTATGCCTGTGTTGGGTATATTTTAGCCGGACAAGGCCAGGATATTCCCCATCCCCGATTTGGTTTAAATCCTACATCACCTGATACTTCAAAATAATTTATGTGTACTTTAATTGGGTATAAAAATAAAAATAGAAGAATCATTGGTTTTAATCGGGATATTCATATCTCACGTCAGCATACAAAAACTATATCTACCCGTGATTATTGGTATCCTCAGGATCCATTAGGAAAGGGGAGCTGGTTAGGAGTTCATAGAGATGGAACCTTTCTCTGCCTCCTTTATTATGATGTAGATTATCAACCCAAAGGCGATGAAAGATCAAGAGGACACATTATCACGTCACTATTGGAAAATGAAAAACATCAATTAGATAGTATAGATCTTCACCAGTTTGGCCCTTTTCAATTATTGATTAGCAATCCGGAATTTCATGTCTATAAATGGAATGGACAAATGCTTAGGCAGGTAGAAATACAAGATGAAATATTAGTTTTAACTTCTTCCTCTTATGGATATGCAGATTATCGGAGAAACTGGATTTTATCTGATCTTTCTTTATTTTCACAAATAGATCGTCTTTTTTTAATGAATTATCTGGCAAAACATCAGCCAGGAGATAAAGGAGAAATGCAGATCTGTATGCATGGTTACCGTTCTCAAACAACCTCTTCAGTGATTTATGAGGATCAGTCACTGAAAAGGGAGTTGTATATCACTCAAGGGGCCCCTTGTAGCCAGGCCTATCAGAAAGTTAATCTGTTTTTAAATACTAATAATGATGAAGAGTAATAGTAAAAAGCCATACAAAATTACCATTGCTGCTTTTCAACCGCCAGGAATTTTTGGCGTTTTTTTAAATTTTTTTTCTCCCCTCTTAGATCTCTTATTAGGTATAAAAAAAATAAATAAACTCTATCAAAAGCATATTAAACCAGAAATGTCTGTTACTGATTTTTTGGATAAATCTTTAGCTGTTTTAAATATTCGAGGTGATTTTGATAAAAGCCAGCTGGAACAAATACCAAAAACAGGTCCCGTATTAATAGCTGCCAATCATCCATTAGGGGGATTAGAAGGACTTTTATTAGCTTATATCTTATTGGAATACCGATCAGATGTAAAGTTTATAGCTAATATTGCTCTGTCAGCTTTTAGAGAATTAACAGATCTTTTTATTTTTACCAATCCCTTGATGACCAGTAATTCTCATAATGTTGTACCTGTAAAAAGGGCTGTTCAATGGATGAAAGAAGGACATGTATTAATGGTATTTCCGGCAGGAAGGGTTTCGTTTTATCAAAAAGAAATTGACAAAATATCTGATGGAGATTGGCAAAAGTTAGTAGCCATTCTGTATAAAAGTTGTAAGTCTCCGGTTGTTCCTCTGTATATTCATGCTCAAAACAGTAAGTTGTTTTACTTTTTAGGTAGAATTTAT
>JAKSBL010000317.1 GCA_022361115.1 Spirochaetota bacterium
ATAAAACCAAACGGGTTGGCGGTTAAATTTTTCTGAAAGATTGCAGGACATTATTTAAATTTTTCAACGCTTTAGTTTTAGCTCGGGGCAAATAGATTGAAGTAAAAATATGGGTAGCAGCAATATTACCTGGTAAAATAACGACTGTCACCATATAAGATTGCCCCAGGTATTCCATGGATAAATCCATTTGCAGTGCTCGAAAACGGGTAATATTTAAAAATTGCGATCCTGTAATCTGTACATTATCATATATTGAAACTAAATTCACTAAGATTAAGGTTTCCAGTGATTCTTTACTAACTTTATTAAAATTGATAAATCTTCCTATTGTATCAATGGCAATATAATCATAAGTTGGAGACTTGCCCTGAGGATTACACAATACCACATCAACATTATCCGGTTTAATAAAAGTATCTTCCAGTTTTATGCGGCTTAAAAATTGAGTTTGTTTTGATCGATCTTTTTGAGAATTGAGAGCTAACCAGCCGGTTGGATAATTAAGTTTGTATTCACCTTTATAATTATAATAGGCAGGTTTAAAAAAACAACCACTCAATATAATAGTTAATAAACAAAAGAGGAAATATCTAATAATTTTCATGAACATATTATCGTTTAAAATCTTCCAATTGTTTAGTAATTCTATTTTCTTTTAGTTTGCGGAGAGCTTTTTTCTGGATTTGTCGAACCCTTTCCCTGGTAATGCCCAGAATTTTACCGGTTTCTTCCAGAGTATGAGGTCCAATACCATGTAAACCATAACGGAGTTCAATGATTTGTTTTTCTCTTTCACTTAAATTTGCTAAAACAGCTTCAATGGTATCTTCTAAAGCAATAGAAAAGAGACTTTCAAAAGGAGTTTTAGTCACATCGTCTTCAATCAGTTCATTAAATTCTTTATTATCATCACAATCTAATGGTGCATCTAAAGAGCATGTTTCCTGGGGTATATAATTGATTTTTTTGATTTTTTCATAAGGAATACCCACTTCTTCGGATAGTTCTTCATAAGTTGGTTCTTTCCCATTTTTGGTTGTCATATTTTTAGCAGTATAATAACACTTTTTGATTGTATTGAGCATATGAATAGGAATACGTATCATTTTACCTTTATCTGCTAAAGCCTTAACAATCGCTTGCCTAATCCACCAGGTACCATAGGTAGAGAATTTAAACCCTTTGGTATAATCAAATCGCTCAATTGCTTCAATCAATCCAATATTGCCTTCATCGATTAAGTCCAGTAAACTTAAACCACGGTTTTGATATTTCTTGGCAATAGAAACCACCAATCGTAAATTAGCTTTTATCATCCGGTTTTTGTAATACATTAACATTTCCCGGTTTTGTCTTACCTTTTTAGCTAATTCTTTACCCTTATCCCGGATTGCCTGTTCTTCTAACTCAATTTGTTTGGTATGATAATCCACAATCTTTTTAGATACATCTAACTCTTCTTGAGCTGACAGCAATGGAATTTTTGCAATTTGCTTGAGATAAATAGATAATGAGGTTTTTTCCTCATGATCTGCATCACGGTTATAATAACCAATATCTGCAAATTTTTTATTTTTCTCTTCCTGAGTGAGAGAAGATAATTCATTTTTTGCTTTATTTTGTATTTTTTTCAAGTTAGTACCCTGGTGGTGGATTTGATTTAAAATACAGTGGATACAGTCATTATTCTTTCATTTAAATTCAATCTTATTTAAAATTGAATTTTTTCATTCCATATTCCACTATACAATAAAATATTATAGCTTAAGGCTCATAATTAAATATAGTTATTAATTTTTCATTTTTCAATAGTTTCGGCAAAAAAAATGAAAAAAAAATAAAAAAATTTTTATAACTTCCTTTATCTCTTGCAATATCAATATTTCCTTCTATAATATTAGATAGAATAGTTTTTTTCCGTTAATATTTAATTAAATATCCGTTAAATTAGCAAGCACTAAAGGGGTTTTATGCAAATTGATAAAATTGTATTAAGAGTATCAGCTGCATTTTTATTAAATGAGAAAAAGCTGCTGGTTTTACAAAGAAATGGAGAAGGAAGAGAGCCATTTAAATGGGAATTACCAGGAACTCGTTTAATAGATGAAGAAAAATATGATGAAGCATTGATCCGGGATTGCCAAAAAGAACTGCAACTTGATATTAAAATTCTAAAAGAAGTAGGCAGCATTGAAGTAGATACTGATACAGAGGTACTGATGGTAATGTATATCTTAATTGAAGGGAATACAGAATTTATTAAACTTACCGAAAAACATGTTAATTTAAAATTTGCTGATTATCAAGAATTATACACCCTTGACCTTTGTCGCGCAGATAAAGAATTTATCAAAGTCTATCAGGAGGAAATTCAAGTTCTCATGAATTAATTTTATTCGCTTACCTCAAAATAAACTGCCTCTTTTTCTTCCTTGTACAGTTTAAATTTTTGATCTACTTTTAACCCGCCCTTTTGATCTAGACCCGGACATCTTTTCTTCTCATCTTCCCAGGTATCTTTTGATTCTAATAAGGAAGGCCAAAAAGGGAAGGTTCGACACTGAAGTGGCCGGTCTTCATATACAATACACCCATTATTCCAGAAAATACAATCAAAATTAGATTTTTCTTTTAATGTTAAATGGATTCGATTATTTTTATGAACTTTTTCACAACATTGATTTATAAACTCACTCAGGCTTAACTTTAAATGATTTTTTAAATTTGTAACATCCTCTTTGGTGAGCATGACTACACCTGGATCATGACGACAGCAATTGGAACACTGGGTACAGGAAAAATCTAAGCTCTTTAAGAGAGTATAAATTCTTTTTTCTTCTTTAGTCATGTCCACTTTTAACATTTTTATCTTATTTTGTCGATATACAGTTAAAATAGTATTGACAAATATTAATGATTTTGTTATATATTGTTCACAATTTTAGCGAGTGTAGTTCAATGGTAGAACATTAGCCTTCCAAGCTAATTACGACGGTTCGATTCCGTTCACTCGCTTTTTTTATGCCCTTGCCGGTTACCCGGAAAGGGCATTTTTTATTATCCTGCTGATATCGGTTTCGATCTGAGCCGGCTCATTTTCGTCCGGTTTGTTAAAAAAAATCCCTTTCCTCCCACTGCCTATTCCCCGCAGATAGAGGTAAAATATTCCGCCGAAGTGTTTACTATAATCAAAGTTTTCAATATATTTTTCCAGCCAGCGGATAAAAGCAAGATAGTAAATTTTATACTGGAGCTCATAATGTTTGTTTACGGCCTTTTCAAATGAACTCCCTTCATAAGAATCAAGGTAATTGGATTTCCAGTCAAGAAGATAATATCTCCCCTGATGAGAAAACACCAGATCAATAAAACCGTTTATGAATACTTCAGTTTGCTCCAGTGAAGATGCAACAGGATAATAAAATTCCAGCTCATGTAGTTTTTCAGAATCATCAAGTTGTGAAAGTGAAAAGTTTTCATCAATAATCGGAGTGTTGAGAGTTTTGTAAATTATTTCTGCAATTTTTAATTTAATGGCGGGTAATCTGCCTTTTAGTGCCTGTGGGGTAGAATTGTAAAGAAAACGATTAAAGCAGGAATCAATGAGCCCTTTACCGTTTTCCTGCTTTTCATCCAGTAGTGAAGATGATGACTCAGCTGAATATGCTTTACGAAAATTGATATTTTCAAGTATTGCATGAAACATATCACCTGCAGAACTCCCGTAAGGGACGTGAATATCTACATCAGAATCTACAGAATCATTTAGTTCAGCACTTTCCATTTCGTCATTTTCTTTATTATCTTCCCCGAAATCAGCTGCTCCTGTCTCGTCCGCAGCAATAAAATGTACTTTTTTACTTAATCCTGAGAATGACTGTATAGTTAATTTTCTATTTTCAAATATTTTTCTGTCGGGATGGGAAAATAGCTGATCAAATCCTGCTTGTATACCGGCTGATATAGTGGCATTGTTAATATTTATATTGTTTAAATCCCGGTTAATTTCATTTTTCTGCCCGGTATTTTGATGTGTTTTAAAAGGGATAAAATTATCAACCGGAAAAACATTATCAATAGCATTTCGGATGAATGTCCCGAGCGGGCCGGCTTTTCCGGGGATTTTAGGATCAAAATAAGGGATATAAAGTTTTAAAACCGCACGAGTTGCAGCTACGTAATAAAGCCGTTTTTCTTCTGCTGTTTCTTCATTTTCATAATGAACTTTATTCTCCTGGTTTTTGAGTAGATCAAAATAAATATTTCCGTCACGGTGAAATTTATAATAAGCAGGAACAGAATTTGTAGTAAACCCTCCTGCCAGGAAAACAACAGGAAACTCCAGCCCCTTACTCGCATGAATAGTCATTATCTGGACTTTGTGATCTTCTGTTTCAAGCCTGTGAAGATCCGGATGATCCAATGAATCAAAATTATTTTCAATAAGATTATTCAAAAGGGCAAGAATGCCATAAATGTCCAGGTTTTTTTTATATGCAGCCTCTTCCAGATTTTCAATAATATGATAAAGATTAGTAAGAGCACGTTCCGGATCATTTTCAGAGGAGAGATTTTTTTGAACAAGCCGGTAAACGATTCCCGAATCTTCCATGATTGATTCAAATAATTTCGGCCATTGTCTTTTCTCTGAAAGTGTCAGCCATTTTTTGAATACCCGGCTGATAAAATGGTTATAATCGAGATTGCAGTACTGGTCCAGTTTTTCAATTTTTACATCAAAAAAACGGGTTAACAATGCTTTTTTAAAGGCTTCCTGCGATTCAGGGCGGGCAATTGACGATAGTAAATATTTTAAATGCTTTGCTTCTTCAGACTGGTAAAGTCCTGCTTTTTTATAAATTGCCGCTTTAATATTATTTTCTTTAAGAATTTGTTCTAAAAATTCCGCATCTTTCTGCTTTCTTACTACAATACAAATATCTCCTTCATGAAGATTTCTCTGCATTTCACCCCGGATTTGTATTAGTAATCTATTCCTGTTTGCTAACAAAAAGCGGATTTCATCTGCGATGAAATTTGAGAATCTGATTTTTGCATTTGAAGCCTGGATCTTTTCCCCGGGGCTTTCCCCCAGTTGAACAATATTACAATAATCTCTGCCTGTTTCATCCCTAATGATCCGGGCTTTTCTCAGATTATCATCAACCTGGGGTAGACTTTCTTCATATTCTTCAAACCATCCGTGGGAAAACAGTTTATTTAGCTGCTTAAGCAGCCCGGGCAATGCCCTGAAGTTTGTATCCAGGACTGCCGGTTTTGGCGATCCTGTTTTTTTTAGAATCATTTTACGTGCACTAATATATGTATTAATGTCTGCGTTCCTGAAACTGTAAATTGACTGCTTTGGATCACCAATAATAAAGAGTTTATTAGCAGACAGGGGAGAATCGAGAAATATTTTTTTGAATATC
>JAKSBL010000032.1 GCA_022361115.1 Spirochaetota bacterium
ACATGTCTGTTTGAATGAGTTTTTGGCATTCCTGATAGGTTTCTGCATTCGGGTCAAAACGGACAGCATGGATTGCCAGATAGGTATTTCGGATCAATTCATTATATTGCTTCTCTTCTTCCTGGTTCAAAGGGATGCTCTTTTCTTGAACGGTTTGAATGATTTTATTAGCAAATTCCAGATAAATATTGATGTTGGTAATGTTTTTAAGCTGAATGGAACTAATGGTTAATTGGGAGCAAATGAGTTTGAGAAAAAAGTGTCTACTATAAGAAGTCAGTTTTTTATCATGTTTTAAAATCAGAAATTCTAAAAAGGTTTCTGCTTTTATCATATTTTGGGATAATTGCAGCAGTTCCGGTTTATTATATTGAAGTTGGCTAATATTAATTTGCCCCAGAGTTTCCTCTAAACTGTTGACAAATTGGTCTTTGCTCATTCTAGGTAATATACTGAGATTAAATCGTTTTTGACGGTTGAGCTGTATTAATTCATAATGGTTTTTTAAAGTGATTTCAGCAAAGAATGGATTGATAAAATTATTTTCTAGAATTGCTTCAAAAGGTGTCATTTTGTTTTAATCCAGAATGAATAGCGGTTTACTATATTATATGTTAATAATCGTCTTTTTTCATATTTATCGTTTAAAAATCATAAAAAAACTAACATAGCCATTATGATGACTGGTATTAATAGCATTGCTTTTTTCCTTTTTTTCGTCCTTATTTTAAGCTCAGCACCCAGCATTGGTGTATTTTGCTCCTGGCAAAATCAGGTGGTAAGGTCTGTTCTGTGATATTTTCTATTTGAAATATTGTTTCCAGTTGAGAATCCAGTTTGAATTTTTTAAAATTAGTAGAAAAAACAATCAATCCATTGGATGTTAAACTATGGCTTGCCAATTGGAGTAATTGACTATGATCCTTTTGGATATCAAAAATTCTTTGTATATCTTTTTTATTGGAAAAAGTCGGAGGATCAATAAATATTAAATCAAATTTTTCCTGGTTATTTTTCAGAAATAGTTGATAATCTTTTTGTCTAAAGTGATGTTGATTAAGAGAGAAGTGATTTAATTCGAAATTTTTTTGTCCCCAAATAAGATACTTTTTTGAGCTGTCTACAGAGACAGTTTTGACAGCTCCGCCATGAGCTGCATATACACTGGCAGTACAGGTATAAGCAAAGAGATTGAGAAATGTTTTCCCTTTTGCTAATTCAGATATTTTTTTTCTGGTGATCCGATGGTCCAGAAATATGCCAGTGTCCAGGTAATCTGTGAAATTTACCTGAAACAACAGATTATTTTCTTTTATGACATAAAACTGTTCATTATTTGAGACTTTTTGGTATTGTTCTTTTCCTTTTTGCTGCTTCCGTTGTTTTATGAAGATGTGTTGTTCATCCAGTTCAAATTCTTTGCTGACAGCAGCAACAATTTCTGCAAACCTTTTTGCTGCTTTATTCTCATCAATGGTAGAAGGGGGTTTGTATTCAGCAATGACTGCATATTGATGGTCATAAATATCAATTGCAGCAGCGTGTTGCGGGATATCAGCGTCATAAACTCGGTAGCAACTAATTGCGTTTTTCCCTAGATATTTTTTTAACTGCTTTCGGTTTTTCTTTATTCGATTGATGACCATTTGAATTCCCTGAGTATCATCTTGGCCAACTTCCAAATTTTGCCAATTAAAAGTTTTTTGCTGAAATTGATTTTCAATATTAAGTTCGAATAAAGCAAGGACACAGAGAATTTTTCCGTTATAAAAAGCATTCACTTTTTTAGCTCTTAAACCAATATATTTAGCTTGTTCTTTGTTTCCGGCCAATACAGCTAGAGTATAATGAGCAAAATGCAATTTACACCATTGCCCGAAATGATTATACAGTTCATTTAAATTCTGATCTTTTGCTAACCTTTCTCCGTATGGAGGATTCGTTGCAATTAGCCCAGGCTTTTCTTTTATTTGTGGAAATAAGTCTAAAGAGAGTTGTTGAAAATTACTTTTGACAACCTGTATGTATTTTTCTAATCCAGCAGTTTTGATATTTTCCTTACAATTATTGATGGCTTTTTGATCAATGTCTGAGGCAATCATCAAGGGGAGGTTTTGTAACCCTTGAGCTTTTTGTTTCTTTGCTAAGGCCAGCTGTTCTTGCCAGAGTTTGGGCTGATGCTGTTTCCAGTGTTGAAATCCATTATGATCTCTTAATAATCCAGGGGCAATACTGGCTGCAATCATAGCAGCTTCAATGGCTAATGTTCCTGATCCGCACATGGGGTCTATAAAAGATCCCCCCTGTTCTGCTATATTTCTCCAGCCAGCTTTCAGGAGTAATGCAGCAGCTGAGTTTTCTCGTAAAGGAGCTAAGGTTCTTTTTAACCGATAGTTGCGTCTGTGCAGGCTAGAACCAGAAAAATCGAGATAGATTTCTGCCTGGTTTTTTTTAAGAAATAATCTCAACCGGATATCTGGTTGATTTTTTTCAACAGATGGCCGTTTCCCAAAATGATCACGAAAAAAATCAGCTATTGCATCTTTTGCTTTTAACGCAGCAAAATGAGAATGTTGAATAAAGGTATTTTTGGTTTCTGCATCAATGGCAAAGGTTTGTCTGCTGCTGAAATGTTGATCCCAGGGAATATTGTAAAGAGTTTGATAAAGTTCTTCATTATTGTCAGCAGTAAAGGATTTTAATAAAAGTAAAACTCGGCTGGCTATCCTTGACCATAGATAGGCCCGGTATCCAATAATTAGGGGGCCTGAAAAACGAACTCCAGATGATTCAACAGAAACTTCAGTTCCCCCTAAAGATTGTAATTCTTCTTGTAACTGGGGTTCTAAATAACGGGGGCAGGTAGCAAAATACTGGATGTTTTTTTCAGTCACTGGATTTCCTTTATGTTCTTTATTACTGAACCATTTTCATTTTACTTTTTTCAAGTAATCATTGCAATCAATTTCTTTTTCGGATAAACTCAACAGATGCAATTTTATTTAACGGATTTTTTTTTATTCGATTCTTTTTCTTCCTTTTTGTTATTTGGCAGTATTTTTTTCTTAGGCCAATTTGTTTATGCTGCTTTAGGTTTTGGTTCTGGTATGGTGACCATATCATTGTTAGCCCTTTTTGTGGGAGATATCAATCTCATTGTCCCTTTATTTATCCTCATCTGTTTACCTACCGAAATAACAGTATTTATTAAAGACAGAAAACATTTAAAGCCCCGTCAAACTGGTTTGTTTATGCTTTTCATCACTCCTGGTTTATTACTAGGGGGCTATATTTTAAAAGTTGTACAGGATGATAGTTTGGTTTTCTATTTTGGTATCATTATTGTTTTTCTTTCTCTTTACTATTTATTATTAGAGGAACGCTTTCCTGTTTTTTTACAAGGTAAAAAATGGATTGGAATCACTGGGTCTATTTCTGGCTTTTTAGGTGGTACCTATGGAATTAGTGGACCTCCGCTTATTTTTTATTTTAAGAGTCAGAAATTATCAAAAACAGATTTTCGTCTGACCTTACTCACTATTTTTCTCTTTATGACCATCATTCGGATTATATTCTTTTTGTTTTTAGGATTACTGGAGATGAAAACTTTTGTCAGTGCTCTAACTTTTTTTCCTTTTGTTGTGACAGCAATTTGGTTAGGAAATAAAGTGCATCATCATATTAATGAACACTTTTTTAAGAAGGTGACCACTGTATTTCTTTTAGTTAATGGGATTCTATTAATAGCAAAAAATTTTTTCTAAGAGTATTCCGCTAAATTTAGCAGGAAATTACAGGAAAAAATGTAAATTATCTGGATACACAAAAAACTGTGCTAATTTATTAAACTAATGATTCATTTTAATTTAAAAATATATTAACATTAAAATGTAGACTTTATTAATATAAGAATTGTTTTTTCCGTGTTTTATCCGAGAAATTAATATGAAAAAAATTATTCAAAATGTTTTAGCCCAAAATTCAACTGGTTCGATTGCTTATCTTTGTGGAAAATGCGGAAAGGAAGTTGAAAAAGAAGAACTGCTTTGTCCGCATTGTGGTGCTCATTTAGGAAATATAAAGTGCCCTTTCTGTAATTTTGTTGGAACATTGGAAGATTTTAAGTTAGATACTTGTCCTCGATGTGGCCGAAAAAATCCTAAGAATATTTCCAATAATACAAAAAATTATTCTACTCATTTATCTGCAGGATCTACTGGTTCATTTTCATTATCTAATAAAGTGTTTTGGACAATCTTATTTTTTTTAATTTCTTTATTAACTATTTTAGGAATCACTTTTTTACTATATTTTGATATTATATAAGGCGATTGTAAAATGATAAATGAGGTTTTATGAGTGAAGAAATAAACCAGCTAAATAAATATCTTAAATATATTCTTCTGATGCTGATCTTTTTCTTGTTAATAATATTTCTCTACTTTACTCATTTAATGGCTGGTTTTTTGGTTCCTCTATTTGTTGCCTTATTTACTGCTTTTTTACTACAACCAAGTATTGATAAATTATCAAAGGCAGGTGTTCCCAATTGGCTGGCAATCATCATTATTACAGCCCTTTTCTTGCTGGTTATCAGTTTCTTATTAACCATCCTTATTTTGTCCTTACAAAATTTCGCCAATGACCTTCCAGAACTGTCAGAAGAATTTCGGGTAAAATCTTTGGAGCTTTTTAAACGGTTATCTAATTTGGAGATTATCCAGAATTATATTGATAGAGAACGCTTTTTAGATTTAGTTTTTAATATTGCTGCTAAGATAAATTTTGGTTCCTATATGTTGGTGACCATGACAAAAACTCTGGAGTTGTTAAAAAATTTTGGTCTTTATATATTAGGATTAATATTTATTCTCCCAGGGATTAGTCGTATTCAATGGAGAATTGCCAAAGCTTTTCCAAAGAATGAACGCAAAATTTTTGTTATTTTTACCAATATTACCAGACAAATTCAAAATTACATTGTTGTTAAGTCTCTGGTGAGCCTGCTAATTGGATTTTTAAGCTATTTAGTTTGTGTAATTTTTAAGGTTAAGTATGCACCGCTGTGGGGATTTATTACCTTTCTCTTTAATTATATTCCTTATATTGGCTCCATTGTGGCAGTTCAATTACCAGCAGCACTTTCTTTGATGCAATATCAATCTGCTCTTCATACTATCTCATTATTGATTCTTTTGACCCTTTTTCAAAATATTGTTGGTAATCTTATTGAGCCCAAATTTTACAGCCATGGAGTGAACCTGACTCCGATTGTTATTTTTACCTCTTTACTCATTTGGGGATATATCTGGGGAATTGCTGGTGTATTTTTAGCTGTTCCTGTCACCTCTGCCATAAATTTGATTTGTGAAAACATCAGTACGTTAAAACCAGTCAGTACTTTGATAAGTGTCCGACGAAAAAAACGTAAAAAAAAGTTGAAAAAACCACTGTAAACCTCTATTATATAGAGGTGTTTGCAAAAATAACCATATTAAAGTTAATAACGCCTGAAAGTAGGCCAATGTAGCTCAAGGGTAGAGCAATTCACTCGTAATGAATAGGTTGAGAGTTCGATTCTCTCCATTGGCTCATAATCAGAATTATGGGAAAGTTATGGCAAGTATTATTTTAGCCGATGATATGTTAACGGTACGACATAATCTAGGTTTAATTCTTTCAGCATATGATTATAAAATTGTTGCAGAGGCAGATAATTGTGTTGAAGCCATTGAATTGACTAGAGAAAAAGATCCGGATATACTGATCATAGATATCTTAGGAATGAATTCCTATTTTTCTGAATTAGATAAAGAAATTGATACTTTTGATACCATTGAGATTTTATTAAAAGAAAAGAAAGACAGGAAGATCATTGTTTTAACGGCAACACCAAAAGAGAATTATTTAAAAAAAGCAATTTTAATGGGAGCAAAAGGTTTTTTAGTAAAAGGCGCTTCCAATGATCAGATTATTAAAACAATAGAAAAGACATTAAAAGGTTAAATCCTTGGTATACTTTCTCTTCTCACTCTTTATAAAAATCATTTGCTATTTTTTCTTTTTCTTTTTCTTCTTCTTCTTCTTTTTCTTTTTGATTGGAAATTTCTGTTCTGTGATTTCTAATTCTTTTATTTTGAAGAAAGGAATCCTTATGATTTCTAATTGAGAAAGAATCAAAATAATACCTAAAATAGTAAAAATAACTGAAACCAGCATAGAAGTACTAAAGGGCATATTAAAAAAAAGGGGTTGGTCAGGGCGAAAAAAGGCTTCCATAAAGGTTCGACCAATTCCTACAGCAGTAATCACCAATGCTGCAACCATTCCTGTTTTCATTTGTTTACTCATGTAGATGATGAGTAATGTAATGATCAACGCTACAACTAAATTCCAGATCATTTCATAGGCAAAGGAAGGGTGAAATAAAGTTGTCTCATAGGGAAATTGCGTCATATCAGTCCAGGGTTCTATCCGTTTTGATTCTGTGATTTTTAATCCCCAACTTGCTTGAGTAGGTGGGCCATAGAGTTCCTGATTAATATAATTACCTATTCTGCCAATAGCTTGACCAATTAAATAACCTGGTGCAAAAGCATCAGCTAAAAACCAAAAATTGATCTCTTTTTTTTGTGTATAAAAATGGGTAAATAATGCACCAAAGATAATACCGCCTAATATATTAAGGCCCCCCTGAGTGACCATAATAATGGTACTTGGATCCTGAACATAACTGGATCTGCTGCCTCGGCCAATAATGTCTGCAAAAACATACCAAAATCGGGAACCAGTGACACCAATAATGATTATCCAGAAAAAAGCATTCCAAACATCATCAGTACTTTGGTGCTTTTTTTTGTATACCACATGGCATAACTTAGTGCAGAGACCATTCCCAACAAAGCTAAAAATCCATACCAGTGTATTTCCAGATTTAGGATAGGTAGTTTCACTAAAACAGGATCAATCATTTTTTGCCTCATAAATTTATGTCATTTTATGTCATTTTTGTGATATTAGGACAGTCTAGCATACTTTTTTAATTTTTAATTAACATTTTTATTAAATTTTTGATATGATAAATTACCAAATTTAAAAAGTGGACAAAACATATGGAAAAAAAGTTTCAACGGATCGAAAAGAAGTATCAAAAATCAGCAATTATTCAATTCAAATTATTAGCATCAATCGGAACTACCTTTTCAAATTGGATTAGATTACTCATTACACATAAATTTAGAATTGACTGGCAGTATATTCCTTATGCAATTTTGATTACCCTGGTTACTGTTTTGACTATTCCCTTTGCCTTATTAGAAAAATTAGTATTTACCATTCCCATAATGCGAACCCATATAAAGGAGCCAATTTTTATAATGGGTCATATGAGGAGCGGAACAACTTATCTTCATTATTTAATGAGTAAAGATGATCAATTTAGCTGGATTACTACTCCAGATGCAATATTTCCGGCTTATTCAATTATATTGGATAAAATCATCAAACTGATTGTTAAGCTTTTTTTGCCGAAAAAACGGCCTATGGATAATATGCATTTAAGTGAGAAAACCGCTCAGGAAGAAGAATTTGCCATGGCAAATCTCTGTCTTTATTCTCCTTATAATGGTGCCTATTTTCCTAAAAAACTGCATGAGTTTTATTTTAAATACGGTTTTTTTCAGAATATCGAAAAACAGGAATATGATCAGTGGGTAAAGAATTATCTGTATTTATTAAAAAAGATCTCTTTCAAAGCCAAAGGGAAGCAAATCCTGACAAAAAGTATTGTCAATCCAGGTAGAATTCCCCAATTACTCACACTATTTCCTGATGGAAAATATATTTTTATTGTACGGAATCCATACCGAATTATTTTATCTTCTTTAAAATTATTTAAACGCAACCTTTTTGAAAACATGTCATTTCATAAAATCAGTGATGAAGAATTGCAGAATACAGTTCTGGATATTGCTGAGGCTAGTTTTCAATATTATTTGAGAGACCGTTCTTTGATAAAAAAACATAATCTGGTGGAAATCAAATTTGAAGAATTTGTCATGGATCCGGTTACACATTTAAAAGGAGCTTATCAAACATTGCGTTTAAGTGGTTTTGAAAAAACTAGGCCAGCAATGGAGGGATTAGTCCAGATGTATGAAAATTATCAACCTGATAAGTATATTATTGATAAAGCACTTCAGAATAAAATTTATAAGCGGTTAAAATTTGTTTTTGATGAATTTGGTTATGATGCAGATATTGATCGTTCCTTGTTATAAGAATCACAGTATTTAAAATAGAATGTAATAAACCTTTTCAAGTTTCTTTTGCCTTTCCTTTTTTTATATTTCACTATAATTATATTATGAATTAGGATCTGCTGACTAAAGTTGAGAAATTAAATTGACTGCATTACCTTATTCTATAAAAACGGTCTTTAGGAATCCGAGTTTGACGAACAGCATCCATAATATTTCCTTGATAATGGGTTAAGATGTTTTGAATGACCATTTTTTCAAGATTTTTGAATTCAAATTCGTTTTTAATAATTTTTTGAGTAATCACTTCCATTGCATTGTCTATATTTTCAAAATGATTATTTTTTGTTTGTTTTAAATAGTGAAAGTCTTTTGTTTGTAAAGTTTTCTTCTTTTTGGCATTGAGAATAACAGCTCTCTTTACCACATTTTCCAATTCTCGAATATTCCCAGGCCAGTGATAAGTGCTCAAAAATGAAATGGTTTTTTCTTCTATAGCTAATTTGGGAATATCCATTTCATTAGAGTATTTTGCTAACAGATAATCAATTAATGCAGAGAGATCTTCCTGTCGTTGTCTTAAAGGCGGGATATTAATATTAAAAGTATTGATCCGGTAATACAAATCTTCCCGAAAGAGTTTCTGTTCAATCAGGGTGGTCAAATCCTGATTGGTTGCACAAATTAATCGAAAATCAACCGGTATGGTACTATTGCTTCCCAAACGTTCGACCTTTTTTTCTTGTATCACCTGAAGTAAAGAAGATTGTAAGTCTGTTTTTAACTCTCCAATTTCATCTAAAAAGAGGGTTCCTTGATTGGCTAATTCAATTTTACCAGGTTTACTTTCAATTGCACCAGTAAAAGCCCCTTTCTTATAGCCAAATAGTTCACTTTCCAGTAAATTATCAGGAATGGCTCCGCAATTAATTTTTATAAAGGGTTCTGCTTTTCGCTTGCTGAGTGAATGAATGGTTCGGGCTATCACTTCTTTCCCTGTTCCGGTTTCACCTGTTATGAGTATACATTCATCAGTATGGCTTATGTGTTCAACTTGATGAAAAACATCTTTTAAACCACCATTTACACCAATTATTTTTTCATTTAAAAAACCTGATTTTTTCAGTATCTCTTCATATTTCATGGCTAGATGCTGATAGTCTTCCGCAATTTTTTGATCTTTTTTATAAAT
>JAKSBL010000028.1 GCA_022361115.1 Spirochaetota bacterium
AACATAAACAACCTTTATTTGAACCCCTTCCTCTGGAAGCATTAGGCCAGTTTTTCGCCTTTTATCAGGGAATCATACACCCAGGCAATCATATTATTGCCTTACAAAATCGGCTGGACCAATTATTTGGCTATCCTGCACAAGCTGGACTCTGGGAATCTGATATTTTTCCAGTCCGTCTCAATCCATATTATCCAGCCTGGCTGGATAGTTTGATGCAGTCTGCTGATTTAATCTGGTTTGGTTGCGGAGAAAAAAAGGTCTCTTTCTGTTTTCAGGAAGATTTGGATTTCTTTCAAGAGAATAAAGATGATCCAAAAGATGAAACTGAGGATTTTTTAAGGACTCAACCTGGAAAATTCTCCTATTTTGATTTAACAACAAATAGTCAATACCCTAAAGAAGAAATTACTAAAAAGCTTTGGCAAGCCTGTTGGCAAGGAAGATTATCCAATGATACATTTATTGCATTAAGAAAAGCTATCCAAAACAATTTTGTGATAGACAACAAGATAACTGAGACAGGTAACAAAAGACGAGTACAGTTTAATCGTTGGCAAGCTTCCAAACCCCTCATTGGCAACTGGTTTATTCTCAAAAGTAAGCAGGACGGTTCAGACGATACAATTGCATTAGAAGAAAATAACAAGGAAAGGGTGCGAATTTTACTAGCTCGCTATGGAATTCTCTTTAAAGAACTACTGAATCGGGAACTCCCTTTATTAAATTGGTCAAAATTATTTAAAACTCTCCGCATTATGGAATTATCCGGAGAAATTCTGTCAGGTTGTTTTTTTGAGGATATCCCGGGTTTACAATTTATTTCAGCTGAAGCATTTCGTCTTTTAGGAGAAAAATTGCCAAGTCATCAAATTTACTGGCTTAATGCCTGTGACCCCGCTTCACTCTGTGGATTAAAACTGGAAACTTTAAAAGGTCAGCTTCCTTCCCGGATTGCTTCTAATTATTTGGTTTACGAAGACCGTAGGCTGCTCCTGGATTTACGGCGCACTGGCAAAGAAGTTCATATCTATTGTGAAGACCAGGATCCCGCATTGTTAGAAGGTCTGGGGGTCTTTCGCTTTATGATCAATCGTGAGTTTGAACCAGCAAAAAGAATATTGGTGGAAAAAATTAATGATCAACCAGCTAATCAGTCTCCCTTTCTGGATACATTTCTTGCCTTTGGTTTTAAAAAGCAATACAAAGGTCTGGAATTATGGAAAAGTTTTTAGAATTAAATTAAGAACGAAGAGTTTCCTCTCAAATTTAAAAAAAATAGAAAACCATGTTCCAATTATCAAGTTTTTGCTATATTATAGTATTAATAAGATACTTTTAGAAAAAGATCTTGATAAAATTTAGTAAGGTAAATGGTCAAAGCCGAATGATTACAAGGGATAACACAGAGGATAAAGAAATTTTCTAATGATCTTGAAGAAAAAAGATTAGTCAGCATTTTATGAAACTAGTTACTTTTCTTATGCCCTTATGTAAATAGCCTATTCTTTAAGATTATTTCCTATTTTCTGAAGATGATCAAACCTGAATTAAGGAGAAAAACATGATTACCAGTGAATTCATAAAACAAATACCCAAAACTGATTTACATGTCCATTTGGATGGTTCTTTAAGAATTCCAACATTAATTGATTTAGCCAAAGATCAAAAAAAGAAGCTTCCTTCTTTTACTGTTGAAGGATTAAATGAAACAGTTTTTAAAGAAAAATATGCCAACCTGGATGAATATCTCAAAGGTTTTGCATTAACCTGTTCAGTCATGCAGAATCAAGATGCCTTACAGCAAATTGCTTATGAACTGGCTTATGATGCTTTTGAAGAAGGGGTACGTTACTTAGAAGTAAGATTTGCCCCACAGCTACATATGAATAATCAATTATCTTTTGAAGATGTAATGGGAGCAGTAGATAAGGGTTTAAAAAAAGCAAAAAAAGAGATCAACTCAAAACTAAAAAATGATGAGCCTGAATTTGAATTTGGGATCATTGTCTGCGCCATGCGTTTTTGTAATGAACATTTTAGTGAGTATTATAAAAACTTTTTTCACCTCCATAAATATACCTCCTCCCATGATGTGATCCGTCTCTTATCATTAGAGTTAGCAAAGGCTGGAATTCAGCTACGCAATAATAGTGATATACAAATTGTCGCCTTTGATTTGGCTGGGAGTGAGTATGGTTTTCCAGCAGATAATCATACAGAATCCTATGATTTTGTGCACAAAAATTTCATGATGAAAACTGTCCATGCTGGTGAAGCTTATGGCCCGGAATCCATATTTCAAGCAATTACCAAACTCCATGCAGATCGAATTGGCCATGGACTTTTTCTCTTTAATACTGATAAAGTTTATTCCTCTGATATTATGGACAAAAAAAAATATGTAGAAGATCTGGCTAATTATATAGCTGAAAGAAGAATTACACTGGAAGTCTGCTTAACCAGTAATCTACAAACGGTTCCAGAGATAAAAGACATAAAAAATCATCCATTTAAAGAAATGCTCAACCATCGATTATCCACTAGTTTTTGTACTGATAATCGTCTGGTATCACACACCACAGTCAGTCAGGAGGTTGAACTGGCTATGAAAAGTTTCGATATTACTGCAAAAGCCTTAAAAAACATTATCATCTATGGGTTTAAACGAAGCTTTTTCTACCACTCATACACTAAAAAAAGAGAGTATGTTCGTAAAGTCATTAATTATTATGAAAACCTGGAAAAAGAATTTGGAATTGCAGATTAAATCCTATTTGTCAAACATCAAGTGCATGATTTGATGCATAACTTCTGAAAACTCAAAAGGTTTTTGTAAAAAAACGCATTTTTCATCATTAATTTTTTCTTCCATTTGCTGATTATACTGACCAGTAATGAAAAGAAAGCGGGTGTCCTTATCTTTTTTTCTAATTTCATGATAGAGGTAATCTCCACTAATATCAGGCATAAGGACATCCAGTAAAATAATATCATAAGCCTCTTCTGTTAATTCTTCACGGCATTCTTGAGCAGAATTAGCTGTGCTTACTTGCTGGAATCCTAATGATTGAAACAATTTTTTAGTATTACCGGTAATTTCAGCTTCATCATCAACGATCAGTATTTTAATATCCCTGGAAAGGGGTTCCCAATTTTTTAACCCCTGAGAGGTAGATAAATTATAAGAAGAGAGAGTAACTGTCTCATTCAGGGGTAATTGAATTTTAAAAATCGCTCCCTCATTGGGTTCACTGCTAACGTCAATAGTTCCTGAATGTTCTAATATAATATTTCTTGAAACAGATAGGCCTAAACCAGTACCGCCTTGTTTTTGGGCATCCTGATGAAATCCTTTTGTAGTAAAAAAGGGAGTAAATATCTGCTTACTGACTTTTTCAGTCATTCCAATTCCAGAATCTCGAAACAAAATGATTAAATTTTGTTCATCACATTTAACAGAAATAAATATTTCCCCTTTACCCATTGGTTTTATTGCATGCCTGGCATTGAGCATGAGATTTAAGAAAACCTGCTGCATTTGTCCTTTATTAATCTTGATTTTTGTTTTATACTCAAAGTTCTTTTTAATTTCAATATTCTCCAAAATTAACCGGGACTGTTGAATTTTTATCACTTCATCAATGATATCTTCGATAAAAAATTCACCTCTAACCTCTTCTTTTGGCTTAGAAAGCATCATTAGGTTTGATACAATATCGGCACCCCGTGCTGTCTGTTGGTCAATTGATCCGATCTCATCTTTGACATCTGCAATTAGCATATCCGGATTCATCGCAGATTCTAATAACATAATCTGAGCAGCACTCTTGATGACTGCTAAAATATTATTGAACTCATGAGCCACCCCAGCTGCTAATTGTCCTATAGCAGACATTTTCTCAGACTCTGCCAATTGAGTATTTAATCTGGCTCTTTCTATTTCTTTATTTTTTAACTCTGTAATATCCAACATTACAGCAATAATCCCTTTTATTTTACCCATAATATCATTATAAGTAGTTTTGTAGAAAATAAATTCTCTTGTTTCCCCATTTGCACAACCAATTTGAGCATCATAAATTTGAATACCCCGGTCTTTCAATAATTCCTGATCTTTTGCTGTAAAAAACTCTAAATTTTTATGATCCTGATAATCAATCAGCTGCTCCATTTTTTTCCCAATTACATTAGCTTTTTCCTTCCCTAATATTTGACGGGAAAAGTTGAGATTACACCCTTCTATTACTCCGGAAATGTTTTTATAAAAGAGAGGATTAGGGATGGTATTGAGAAGAATTTCTTGAAACTGCAGGTGATCAAGGAGTTGAGAGTTACTGAGTTGTTGTTTTTTGTTCAGTTCTAATCCATAAAGTGCATGGGAAATATCATGTAAGATTTCTTTAAAAATTGAAATCTCTTCTTCATAAAGAAATTCAGCTGGTAAACCTAAGCCTAAAGCCCCGAATTGCTGTCTATCGTATTCTAATGGGCCAAAAACCACAGCTTCACCTGGTTTAGAGATATTTTCAATCAATCCTTTCCGTAAAGCATTTTTTTCAGTATACTGTATCACTTCAACATTATTAAAGCCCATTAATTCACTAATAAAATTTTCTAATTCGGGTTTTTTTGTTACATCCCGATAGTGAATCTTCTCATCAAGACTCATTTTTTCAAGCCAAATGGTTTGCTCATCCTTTTTAATATACAACATGATTCCTTTATAACTGTCTCTTTCGCAGAGAGTTAAACAAATTTTCTCTAGTAAAGGAGCTATTTTTTTTTCTGTACTGATGAGGCGATTCATTTCCCGAATGGCATTCAAAATACAATTAAGATGGTATAACTTTCTTTCTTGATTTAAACTTTCTGTAATGTCCTTTAAGACAACCATAATATTGAATGACTGATTTTCATTGTTATAAATATAATCTGCAGATAAAAGAGCTTCAATCTTTTTACCATTTTTTGATTTTAAAGTGATCTCATGATTTTCTATTTTAACTTGATCTGAAATCTGATCAAAATAAAGATTTAATAATTTATCCTGATCTTTAAAAACCAGTTTTTTAAGTGATTCCCCAAGAAATTCGACTTTAGAATACTCCAACTTTTTTGTAGCCTTTTCATTAAAATCAACAATCTTCAGTTTATCAGACAAAAGAAAACATATCTCTGGATGGTTTTCAAAAAATTTTCTAA
>JAKSBL010000132.1 GCA_022361115.1 Spirochaetota bacterium
ACGATATATAACAAAACAGTACATATCGTTCATAAAAATCAATTACGTAATAGAGAATTCCAATACTGTTAGCCATATCTCTATTACTCATACATTAGAGATGAAAAAAACAAAGAGTCATCATAACCAAAAAACGCCCAATTAGGATGAAAATGTTATTTTCGCTTGATTGAGTGCATGCACGAGCAGCAAACTGCGTTGCAGTTTGTGACCAGTGATGACTCCGGCAACGAACAATTGCTACAGGCTGATCGTGCGCTTTGCTTACCACTCGCCATGCATTGAGGCAATTTTCTAAGGAGTGAATGTTATGACCGAATCAACTAAAATTTACTACTTTTCCGGAACTGGAAATTCGTTGGCAATAGCAAAAAACTTACAATCAAAACTAAAGAATGTTGAACTTATCTCTATTCCCCAATTAATGAAAAACCCAGGTGATATAATTATTGAAGGTGATGTTATTGGTTTTGTATTTCCGGTATATTTTTTTAGGGTTCCAGTTGTTGTCGAAGAATTAATCGAACGAACGGTATTTGGGAAAACTACCTATATATTTGCAATTACAAATGGTGGTGGTGCATTCTGCAGAACTTTAAAAATCTTTAACACACAGTTGAAAGGCAAGAAAACATCTTTAAATGCTGGATTTACCATCGGGATGCCCGGGAATCATCCCAAAGTTTATGATATGATAAAAAAAACTTCCGCAGAGTACTTTGCTGAAAAAAACAAACGAATAGATGAGATAAGTGAAATCATACTAAGTAAAAAGAATCATCATATCGAGACAAATTTTGGATTGCTTGGTTTTTTACTTTCTCATGTTCTTTTTAAGAAAACTTATAATGACTCTAAAAAACATTTATTAGATAGTGCAATCCGAATTAAGGAGTCTTGTAAACAATGTGGAACCTGTAAAAAACTTTGTCCTGCAAATAATATTGAGTTGACGAGTTCTGGACCAAAATGGCACGGAAAATGTTTAAACTGTGCCAGATGTTTTCATCTGTGTCCGAATGAAGTAATTGAACTAGGTGAAGATACAATGCCAAGATATATAAATCCTGAGGTAGAATTAAGAGAACTGGTATAAGAGAATAGGGAATAAGCTTTAATTTAGTTTTATAGTTTTTATTTGACAAAAATTATTATATTCGCTAAAATTTAAATGTGATGGGTAGTGTTTCCCTCACTACGCTCACAGCATTCTGAAAAAAGCAGGTTCAACAAACATTGTTTTGCAACAACCTAAACATTATTTAAAGTTTTTTTTAATTTATGAAAAATTATTTTATCTTTTTGCTATATAATATACTGCTTATCGGATGCATACAAAATAATTATTCATTAGAATATAAGATAATCGAAAAACAAACATTTTCAAGCACCTTAACTATTCAAAAAAACAATACTATTATCAGAAACTGTGAATTTAAAAATATTGAAGATCATGGATTGATAATAAAAAACTGCAATAATGTAACTGTTGAAAATTGCATATTTGATACGATTCAAGGTTTTGGAATCCTTCTTCCAAACAATGGTCCAACTAATAATATTACAATTAATAACTGCAAAATCCAGAATATTGGTGTTCATGGAATACATACGGCAGTTTCAGAAGAAGCCTTAGTGGATCATCCTAATCTAAAAATTACAAACTGTTTAATCACTAAAACTGGTGTTAATAATATTTGGATGGGTCACGATCATGGCATTTACGTCCAGAGCAGTTCATTTAGCATACAAAATAATACAATTTCTTATTCCTATAGTGGTCATGGTATTAGTGTCCGGAGTAATGGAAGTATTATAAATAATATTATTTACAACAATTATGGATCGTGTATTGATTATTTTAATGATCATGAGAGCAAAAATGACAAAACGCTGTTGATTGAAAATAATATATGTTGGGATGATGATTTTGAAACCGATCAATCAAATAAAAATATAATTGATATTGTATATGACCCAAATAAACCAGATTATGTATTGCAAAAAATAATTATCAGATTTAATAGTGTCATCTCATTCAATTCTGATACATACCCAATTGAGGCGGATAATCAATATCTGCCACTATATCAAAATGGTAATTTAAAAATATATGGAAATATATGCGTTAATCCGGATTCATCAACCATATTCCAATTAAGTGAATTAGCTATTAATAATTATGGCTCATCATCTTTAGCGGGTTTCAAGCAAACAAAAATACAACCCTATGATTTCCATTTACTAAATAACAGTGATGCGATTGACTTTTACCAGGGAAATGAAATAGTGCCACAAATGGATATTGATTTTGATAAACGCATTATACCCATCGATGCAGGTGCAGATGAATATGTGTCAACTAAGTAGAGGGAGGGTATTGAGAGAACGAATAAACTAATTATGGATAAAAATTACATAATATATTGGATTAAAAAACACAAAAAAGTTTATCCGTTATTAAAATACTATTTAGATAAATTGATTTTTTATCAAAAATCAATTTATTAACAAGAATAACATCTTTAATAATTGAAAAAATCTGTTCCAATAGCGTCTATGCTCAGTTGTGCAGTTATCAGCAATTTTACATAAATTATTAATTATTTAATTTTTTTTCAAAATAGTTCCGAACAGCATCGATTCCCTCTTCAGCAATCTGTTTTGGAGGATTGGTGAGCGGATTATTTTTAATATTAAATCTTCTTAGTTTAGTCAATCCGGCAATTGGAGAAGCATTGCTTATCTGATTATTTTCCAGTTCAAGCTCGGTCAGATTACTAAGCCTGACAAGGGGAGAAATATCATTTATCTGATTGTTGTTTAAAGATAGTTTCTTTAATTCAAAAAGTTTTTCAAGAGGAGTAATGTCAGTAATCTGACAATTATTCTGATGAAGTAATTGTAATTTTGTCAATCCACTTAATGCGGAAATATCTGTTATTAAATTATCATTTAGATTTAACTTCATTAATTCAGTTAGGTTTGAAAGGGGAGATAGATCAGATATCTGATTATAACCGAGGTATAGTTCCTTTAACCCAGTCAGTTTTGCAATAGGCGAAATATCTTTTATTTGGTTCATCATTAAAGAAAGATGCTCCAGTCCAGCCAGGTTTGCAAGGGGTGAAATATCTTCTATTTGATTTTTTGAGAATCCAAGTTTTTTCAATTCTGGGAGTTTGGTGAGAAAATTAATATCACTAACCTGATTAAAAGCAATTTCAAGGGTAGTCAACTCAGTCAGTTTTTCAAGAGCTGAATACTCACTTATCTTAGGATTTCCATTTAAATAGAGAATCTTTAATTTCGTGAGTTTGGCTAGTGATGATATATTGCTGATCTGGTTACCAGGTATATAAAGCTCTTCCAGCTCAGTTAGTTTGGCAAGTGGAGAAATATCACTTACCCGGTTATTCCAGAGATCAAGTTTTATTAAACCGGTAAGCTTTGAAAGCGGGGAAATATCACTAATCCGATTATTGTGAATAATCAGTTCTTTTAAACTGGTAAAATCTTGGAGAATTTCTGGGACTTTTTTTAATTTCAAATCTACGAGACGCAATCTAGTTATTTTATTGCCTTCCAGTACATATCCATTATAATTTTTGTTAAAGTTCTCAGGAGCTATTTCTAATACTTTTTTTCTGATTTCTTTTGCTAACAGTTTAACTAAGGTAATATCATCATGCATTAATATCTCCTTTTGTTGTAAAATTTTTACATCACTCCAGTAATCATTTAAGTAAATTTCATTTTATGTCTTGTGCATTTTTTTTCCAGATATCTTAACATAAATAACTGCCAGAATATCACTGAATGCTGCTATTATAATCGATATAATAATTGTAACGATAAAATTACTTGTATTCATTCCTAAGAATATTGTTAAAAAACCAATTAATACCCAATGAATAAAATAAATGGACGTTACATTTCGGCTCCATCTCTCAACTGTTGTTTTAATCACACCAACAAATCCTTTTGATATAAAGAATAGAAAACTAATCCATAACATGATAAAACTCAAAAAAATCATACTGCCAAAAATATTATGATGGTAATAGGAATACTCATCTGTTAAGCCAATGTCTATATTTAATAACCCAACAATGGTAACACCTAAAGTTAAAAATAAAATCAGGCTAAAAATTAATATAATTAAATACAATTTTGATTTGTTAAGGCATTTAATTAAGAATGTTCCAAAAAAATAACCTGCTATAGGGTATATAATCCAGCTAAGAAATGGAAAATAAGAAATTTTACTGGAACCCCAAACCAACCCACTAAATGCAGAAAGAAGAAGATGGTCTGTTTTGATGTTAATAAGTATGAGATTCATCGCACTAAATACTATACCCATAATTATCATTATAACTAAATTTATTTTTAACTTCTTTACTAATGAAAAGTAAATTAGTGTTAACCCTGCAAACTGTAAAATATCAATAGATACAAACTCTTTGATCGCACTTTGCAGAAATTCATTATTTTCAGTAAAAATGAAGCCAATAAGATTGGGTAGGGATCCCCGAAGGATATTCAGCAAATATCCAGCTAACAGTATGATTAATCCGCGTTTCAGTAAAATATGCGGTTTAGATTTAGTTGAATATTCAATCCCAATACCTAAAAGGAACATGAATACCGGTGCTGCTGGGGGACCTCCCAAAAACTCAATTATTGAGCCATATAAAGACGCTATAATATGTTCATTTGAGAAGACTTCTAATATATGAACGGCTATCATAAATAATACAGCTAATCCTCTCGCTATATCGAGTTCTATTTGTCTACCAGAGTTTATATTCATTTCATCAAATAATTTATTCATTAAATTTCTCCTATAAAAAACCAAGCCAGATTAAATAAATAATCTGCTTTATTTTTTTACCTGATAACATCAGGCTCTTTTTTCAAAAATATATGTTTTCTTTAACTCCTCTGGGTCATATTCACAATTATCTGTTAATAAGGTCCAGATCACTAATTTATTATAATATTCATTAAAAAATCAATATGCCTGACAGCTTGTGTTTTAATTCCTGCTGCTACCCTAGCATCACTAGATTTAAAACCTCTTATGGATTATCCATTACTACCTCTGTTTTTCTAGGTCATACGACCTAAATATAAGTCAATTGACCTAATTTGTCAAGTATGATATAAATATTTTTATGAATTCTACACAGAAAAAGATTCTACTGGTTTCCCAAAAAATTCTCTCTAAAGAAGGTAATAGTTTTTCAATGAGGAAAGTTGCAGAAGAAGCTTCCATTAGTTTAGGAAATCTACAATATTATTTTAAAACTAAAAATGATCTAC
>JAKSBL010000222.1 GCA_022361115.1 Spirochaetota bacterium
GCTTTTTGATCAGTATTTAATACTGGTTCAAAAATTGCGGGATCAAGGAATCCAAGCTGAAGTACAACTCCAGAAACAGAAGATCGGTGCTCAGTTTAAAGTTGCAGAAAGAAAAAAAATACCTTTTGTTATTATTGCTGGTAGTGAAGAAGTTTCTAAAAAAATTTGTAATTTAAAGAACATTGAAAAAGGTATTGAACATAAAAATGTTGCTTTTGATCAAATTGCAGATTTGATGATTAAAGGATAACAATGTTAATTGATTTATTAGTAGATATTCTGGCTGAATATCGATCGGGCATTACCATTCATCAATTCAGGGATATTTTAAAAGAAAAAAATATCCGGTTATCTGCCCAATCTCTTTTTGATCAATCAGATTATTTTTATCTTTCTAATGATGTTGTTTTTTTAAAGACTGCACTAAAAAAAAGCCGAGATCATTTTTTTCAGGATTTTAAAGAGTATCTTCAAGTTCGAGCCTATAAGCCTTCCCATCAAGAAGATATTCTCAATGGTTTACAGAATCATATTTCTGATCTCCTTTTTACAGAGTGGTTTGAAATTTCTTTAGAAGCCAGGCTGCTGATTTTTGACCTGCTGCTGACTTTTTTTATTGTACCAAAAAATAAAGTCATTAAGATCAAAAAACACTTTAGTGATCTGGTAAATTTATACTCAGTCATCATTATTTATTCTCAGTTAATAGTTCAATCTTTAGGTGATGATTTTGATGAGGTTTTTGAGTTCATACAATCTATAGAGCCTTATGAAGAAAAATTAAAAGAGCAGTTATTTAATATATTAACCCATCCTGATTTAATGAAAAAGAAATTAAATCCCTGGTATCAGGAGTATCAGAGCATTGTGTTTAATACAGAAAAAATATTTGCT
The DNA here is from genome assembly GCA_022361115.1 of Spirochaetota bacterium. Taxonomy (GTDB): domain Bacteria; phylum Spirochaetota; class GWE2-31-10; order GWE2-31-10; family GWE2-31-10; genus JAKSBL01. Next base: position 895 of record JAKSBL010000222.1, read on the forward strand.
GCTTATTTTAAGCAGCGCTTTCATAACTCAGAAATTTTATTAAAACGGGTTTTTCAAAATGAGTTAGAAGCTTTTGATTTTAGCCTGATATTAACCAGATTTAGTACCTCTACTTATTATGAGTGGCTCCTGATTCTTCAGGAAAGTGGGGATGACTATCCTCATCCTCCTGTCGATTATCATTATCAATAAAAATAAGGGTAAAAACTGCTCAAAGAGCTACTAAAGCTCACAAAGTTTTGTTCTATGTGTTTGCTTTGTGATCTCGGTATTTTTGTGAGGGATTTTTTCAGCTTGGAAAACTGGTGTTTTTAATTTTATTTATAGTTTTTTCAGCAAACTTTTGGCTTCCTGATATTTTTCCTGGTCAGCAATGGTATGATTAGATTGGCTTTCATAAAGGGCAATCGCTTTTTGTAAAACCTGTTTTGCATACTCTCTATCCGTTAAGTTTTCCGGGGTCCCATCGGTTTTTTTCCGTTTTTTATTATTATCTTTTTTCTTATTAACATCCCAGTTCCTCTTATAAAATCCATAAGCCCCATCGACCAAAATATAAAGGGTCTCTGGTTCATATTGGAAAGCTTTGCTGAAATGAGAGCCCATTTCCCATTTATCTCCATATTGGCCAAAGGGAACTTCTTTATAAATCATAGCCATAAGAAAGTAGGGTTCTCCATAATCTGGATCAAGTTCCAGTGCTTCCTGACAATATTTCATTAAGTTCGGAATATTTCCCAGGGATTCAAAAATGCCTATGGTCTCTGCCCGTTTGGAAGAGAGAACAGCAAACCAGTAGCGTACCTTGGCTTTTTCTGAATCAATACCATTAGACATGTTATAATATTTTTTTAAAAAAGCTATACCTTGATCGCATTGACTAATACGCTCATCTTTGTCAGAGGTTTTTACTGCATACTCATAATATACCCAGCCTATTCTCCAGACAATAGCTGGATCTGGATCATTAAGATCCAGTGCATTATCTAATAGTTGTTTCGCTTCAGCCTGTTGTTTATTTTCAATTAAATTATCAATTTGCTGAAAATCTAATGCAGAAAGGGATAAAGTAAATATCAGCAATATAAAAACCAGTAGTCTTTTCATTATTCGCTCCTTCATCAGCTTAGAACCGCAATTATCAATAATATAATAATATTTTATAAATTAAACAATTTATAAATGAATAATAGGAAGATGTAAATGAAATAGTCAAAAATAAATAATGGGCGTTTTAGTATTTTTTTAAAAGAAAACATGAGGGACTGGTTCGTATTTTGTGCAGGTGAAGCTTTCCGGCCTCCTAAAATTTCTACAAAATTTTCCACACCGATAAAAACACCTTCAGGAAATTGATGGCTGTGTTTGGCAATCCATTTTTCCTGTTTGGGCCGGTTCATACTAATTAAAACCAAAGCGGGTGAGGTTTTTTGAATAGCAGTCAGTAATTTGGGTTCAAAATCTTTTTTATATTTTGTGTGATATTTTCCCATTAATTTTATTCCAGGAAAGGACTGTTTGACATTTTTTTCTGCCTTTTCAATAATATTTTTAGATCCCCCCAAAATATAAATGTTTTTGCTTTTTTCTGTGAAGTGAGACAAAAGGCGGATAGCGAAAGAAAAATAGTTAAAGATTTCCACTTTTTTGTTAAAAAAAGACAATCCAAATTTGATTCCCAATGATATAGGTAGTACTAAATCAGCAGCATTGATAATATTTCTTAAATCTTTATTAAATCGTGCTTTCATTAAGAGATATGTGTCTAACAATATGACTTGGCGTGCTTTATTTGTGTCAGATAAATCAACGACTCTGTCATACACATCTTCTTCTGAAATTGAATCAACTTGAATGCCTAATAATTTACAGCGATTCATTCATCCCTCCCGGATAATAAAAAAGAAACGATACTAGTGAAATAATACGCAGCAGTTTCACTGCGTAAAACATTGTCAGAAAGGTTTATGCCCTGCCAGTGATGTTGTTTGAGAAAATCAACTTCAGCAGCAGTAAAATCCCCTTCTGGTCCAACAATGATAGCAATATGGTGGTCATTATTCTCTGATTTTAAGATTTTCTTTAATGATTTTTCACCATTAAACCAAGCATAAAGCTTAATGGTGCTTATCTTATCATAATTTACCAGATCATGAAAAGATATTTTATCAATTAATTCTGGTAAGTTTTGCCGCCCGCACTGCATAGCTGCTTCTCTTATAATCTGGTGCCACCGTTTCTTTTTATTTTGAAATTTTTGTTCTGTATAGCTGACTATTGAGTTTTTGGTTTCAACTGGAATAAAGCAATCTACACCGATTTCAGTACATCTTTTTAAGATTAATTCATTTTTGTCCCCTTTTAATAGACTAAAAAA
>JAKSBL010000338.1 GCA_022361115.1 Spirochaetota bacterium
AAGATTGGCAATATTTTCAATGAACAGGGATTAAAGCAGAATTTTCCTGATAAAGGTAATCCTGCCTGTCTGGATCGTCTTGATCAATTACTTGAAGAGTCACTTGCAGACAAAGAATTTATTTTTGTAAATTTAGTTGATACAGATATGAATTTTGGTCATCGGAGAAATGTCAAAGGCTATTATGAAGCAGTTGAAGAGATAGATAAACGAATCCCTGCCTTTATTGATAAACTGAATGATGGAGATTTATTGATTATTACAGCAGACCATGGTTGTGATCCATCTTATAAAGGCACCGATCACACTAGAGAGTATGTCCCATTATTAGTTTATCAAAAAGGGAAATCCGGATTAAATTTAGGAATCAGAGACACCTTTGCTGACATTGCCCAGAGTATGACGGCCTATTTTCAGATTGATTCTTATGAAAACGGAAAAACTTTTCTTTAAAAATCAAAGCAGAACTTTTTTTTTCTGTTTTTAAATGATACAATATTTATTGGTTTTATCTTAATAGCAGAAGGAGAAAGATTATGAAAAAAAGTATGTACCTATTGTTATTGATTTTATTAATTCAGAGTTGTAAGAAAGAATCAACCGCAATTGATTATTCTGGTTGGTGGCACTGTTGGGGAGGGCCCCATGGCAACTTTATTATTGATCAATCGGATTGGGATATGACCAAATTGATCGAACCTTCTGTTTTGTGGCAAACTGAAGTTGGTCGTGGTTATGCTTCGGTAGCAGTTGTAGAAGATCGTGTTTATACCACTGGCTATGATCATAAAAATAAAGTCGATACGCTTTACTGTTTGAATATGTTAACAGGTCAGGAAGAATGGACCTGTAGCTACCCCGCCAAAGCAGGTGAATATTCTGGTACCCGGGCAATGCCGGTTTTTAATGAAAATTATATTTATACCTTTACAAGAGACGGGGTTCTTTATTGTATTGATAGAGAATCAGGAAAAATCAAGTGGTCAGTTAATATTGTAGAGAAATACAAAGCTCGCAAACCAAGATGGGGTTTTTCCTCTTCACCAAAAATTATAGATGATATGATTATTCTTAATGCCAACCAATATGGTATTGCTTTAAATAAGAATAATGGAAAAAAAGTCTGGGTAAGCCAGCAAGGAACAGCCGGTTATGCTACACCAGTCGTTTTTGAAAAAAATAATAAAAAATATGCAGCTGTCTTTTCTGGGGATAAGTTAAACCTAGTTGATATTTCTTCAGGCAAAAAAAATTGGGAATATCAATGGGTGACTTCTTATGATGTCAATGCAGCAGATCCGGTCTATTTTGATGAAAAACTTTTTATTACTTCTAATTATGAAAAGGGTTGTGCATTATTGGATATCTCTGGTAATGAGCCAAAAATTATCTGGGATAACAAAAATCTTATGAGTCATTTTAATAATTGTATTGAATACAATGGATATATTTATGGGGTGAGTGAT
>JAKSBL010000265.1 GCA_022361115.1 Spirochaetota bacterium
ATCATTGGTTAAACCTGACATTCTTAAAAACCTGGCATAGCTGATACTTGCTTCTACTGCTTCCACAGTTCGGCAGCCAATCATTCGTTCTATGATTTCGATTTCTACAGCTTGAATGGATTCTTTGGTCCAGGCTTCTCTGATTTCTCTTTCACTTTGCTTATCCATAATTTTCCTCCTAATTTATATTATAACGAAAATAAAAAAAAATGTTGTAAAAAAAAATTTTTTTCATTCCTTATAATTTTTTTACTAATTTTAAGAACTATCTTCTAAAAAGGCAGCTGAACTATTTCTTTTTATAATAATCTAAAAAAGATTTTCCCAGACCGGCATAGCGAGCATCTTGTTCCTGTTCTTTTGTTTCATCATGCTCTTTGAAAAATTTACGAAAATACTGATCAATGTATTCCCTTCTTTTTAAGATATTAGAAACAACTAAATCAGTTGTCTCTTTGGAATTTTCTACATCTTCTACAAAAATTTTTTTACAATATCTTTTTAGTTCTTCTTCTGTAATTTCCATCAACCGCCTTAATCTGTGATCAAAAATATTAATACTTAAGTTTTCAAAATTATCAGGCTTAAGTAAAGTCAAGAAACGGGTTTTTTCTTTACGATGCCAGCCAAATTTTTTTTCATTACCAGTAATCTTTATTTCGTCGCTCAGTAAATCAACTTTATTATTATCAATAGCTACAATGAGAGGAGTTTTAATGGAATTTTGAATCACTAAATAATTATTAGGATTACGATCTTCATCAAAAAATAGCCAGCGATTGATTAAGTCACAAGCTAAAACCTTCAAAAAATCAGGTTGTAGATAATTATAGCTATGAATCTGCATAGCTCCAGTAACCAATTTTGTTCCTCGATAAAATTTACCTTCCTGTTTAATGAGAATACTGGGAGCTGAAAGGGTTTGTAGTCTTAAATCCAGGTAATAGGCGAGTTCAAAAAGTTTGTGTTCTAAAATTTCTTCATCCTTAATTTCTTTAACCAACCAGAAATAATCTTCATTATCATAGGCCCCAATATATTCTCTATTTTTGGCAGTAAAAGGAATTTCTCTGTGCTTTGAGCTAAAGTCTTTGAATTTTAAAGAATGGATTTTCTCAATTAAGTCATCAATGGTATAATTTAAATAAAAAAAATCAATGAGGTTCTGGTCATGAACAATTTTTAATAATTTGTTTTTACTGTTTTTTTTAGACATAATACACCTCTGGTTTTGGACTAATAGCAAATTTTGTAACTAACTCTCCATTCTCATAGGTCAAGTATGGAGCATGAGTTTGTAGGTTTGTATAAATGATATAATGATTTTTAATACCGGTTACATCTTTCCATACACCAGTTGTATTGCCTGTATGCCATAATGGATTATGTCCCACAATGAAGTGAGTATCAACCGGTAATTTTAGTTTTTTTAACATAGCAGCTATATCTTTTTCTCCATATTCTTTTTCATTGGGAGTCCCTCGAAATTCATGAACTCGATTCCAGATTAGTTGATGATAATGCTGATCATTTTTTTTTATGTTAATAATTTCTTCTCGGGTAATACCACCTCTTACAGGACCACCATGGGTGATCAAATATTTTTTTCCAATAATAACCAGAGGCAGGCAATCAAAAAAATTTTCAATTAAATTTACATAATCTTCATTGCGGTGTTCCAGAAGATGATTTCTAAATTCGGTTCCTTGAGCTATTCCGCTTTTTCTTAAGCGGTCATCAAATGTATCATGATTGCCTCTAATGTAAATCACATTTTCTTTATATACATTAATGAGATCAATGACATACTCAATGGTAACTAATGAGCTAGCCATTTCTTTCATGTACCCTGTTTGATCATTATGAACTGCATCTCCCAGTATGATCAGTACTGCCTCATTGTTTTTCAGTTTTTTTTGGTTGTTTTCATGATGCACAATTTCTTTAATATTTTCATAACTGCCATGTAAATCTCCCACCATAATTGGGACCTTTTTTATTTTACTTAAATCAATCAATCCTCCGGGATTGCCTTCATCATCCTCAATACGCTGAGGATGACTATTGGTTAGTTTTATAGCTGTTTTTAGTTTTTTTATTTTTTCAGTAATTTTCATAAACCTAAAATATTCGCAAATATTAATGAACTATTTTTGAGTCACTTTAAAAATCTCCATATTAAAAATAAAATTACCTGAAGATCTAAAAAAGAACTGTTTATTATTATAGTATAGAATGAAAAAAACGGGTCAAGAAAACAGGAATAATATGGAAGTTTTAATTGAAAATAGGATTAAGTTTTGCCTTCAATTTGATTAAAGAATTGAATGAATTCCGGAGAAGGGTCCAGATTATAATCTTCTCTTTTATATCTAACCAGTAATATGTCAGGGATATGGTCTTTTAAATTTTTGGTATTGTCAAAATAAGCAATTCGAATATCAAAAGAATGTTTAGCAATCACACTTTTTTTCAGAGTTTTTTTATACTCACCAATTGAGGAGATGCGGTCAAGTATCCGTAAAATAATATCATTTATTTTATAATCTTGATCTTTTTCTTTTACTAGAAATTTACCAATATTATTCAGATGATTGATTTCCAATGGAAGAATTTCATAACCATCATCTGCCTTGTAATAGGAGTATTCAATAATTCCCAGAATGGCCAATAAGACTTTTTCATAAATCTGACCAGGATGCCAGGCTGTTAAAAGCTGGAAGGCCCGTTTTATCAGATAAGAATTGGGTTTAATGGAAGAGAAAAAAAGGTGGGGATGGTGCCGGCCAATAATTGCATCAACAACCCACATATTATTGGTCTCTATGATCTTTAAAAAGAGTTTGTAGTTTTTACGGTTCATTCCAACAGTATTTAAGTAGCGGGCAAAACAGATAGATGATTCTAACTGAGTCTTAGTCTGCATTCCAATAATACCGCTTACAATAATTCTCTTATTTACATCATAGATATCTGCAACATCTTTGTTTTGAACTATTTTACGAGGTGGATTTATATTTTGTATTTCATAACGGTTTTTTCGATAGTGTTTCATCTTAGTTTTATAGTTTTTTGAATATTTATTAAAACAAAACTTCCTTAATTTTTCGGCTAACCAGCAGAATAAACTTAAATAAACCGCTGGTCTGTTGATTCTGCAGGTCACTGAATAATTGCAATTCTACTTTTTAGGCTATATCAATAATTTTTATTAATAATAATATACATACAAATATATGTCAAATTTATGTAAATTCAGTAGCTAGAGATGGGAGTTGATTGTTTTAATCGATTATTACCCTTGTGAATTAAAACTTAAACTTTTCTCCGTCGATATTTAAAGTAATTATTTCCATTATATTGGTAAAAAGTTTATAATATGTATTACAATATATTTGATTCTTTTTTTACTAATTAAACTGCAGTATTTGGAGCAGAATTTGATTAATTTAGAACTGGATAATGTAAAAATTAATGATGTTTATATTGTACACAAAATGGTAACAGAAGATCCCTTTGGTGTAGTCTGGAATAGCCGTGCCTACTTTGCTGCAAATCACTTTGATTTACAGTTTCTCAAAATTCCTAAAAGCAAAATAAGTAAAGCTGATTTAGGACTCTTAAATAATCTGATTATGAAAATATATTCTATTAATCATCCCACCTTAATGAATATTATTGAAATCGGAGAATATGAGGAAAGTTTATATATTGTAACCCAAGAAAAAGAAAAAATTTCATTGTCAGATTTAATGGATCATACTGAGGATCTATCGGAAGAACATGCATTAGATATTGTTATCAAGATTGGTGAAGCTTTGAAATACCTTCATAACCAGGAAATTTATCATAATGATTTGAATCCCAGAAATATTTTAATTAATGAAGAGACAATTGAAAATCCAGCAATTAATATTACAAACTTTAGTTATCCTATTTTAAAAAAATATATTCATTTAAAATCCAAAAAGGATATAACAGATTTCTATGGTTACCTTCCTCCGGAACACTTAATGGATAAAAAAATTCCTGATAATAATCACAGTGATCTTTATGGACTTGGTGCATTATTGTTTTTTTTGATAACTGGTAAACCGCCTTATTCCGGCGGAAGTATTAATCAGCTGAAACAAAAAAAACAGGATACGAAACTGGATTTTTCTACAAGGAGCGGAAAGAAAGTCAGTCCGGCACTACAGAAATTTTTCCATAAAGTATTACATCCTGATGTAACTAAAAGAATAATTCATATCAATGATATGTTAAAAACCCTTTATCAGTTAAAGAAAAAAGAATCCCTAACCCTGGTTAAAGAAGATCTGGTGGAGAAAGAAAAACCTGAGGAAGGGACTGGTGAGAGTTTACAAAAGCAAGAACAAGAAGTTAATCAAGGAGAAGTCAAACAAAGTAAAAAGGAAAAAGAAGCTCTCAGTAAAGGGAATCCCCTTGTTGAGGAAGATAAAAAGCAAGTCCGTAAATATGATAAAGAAACTCCTGATCTGGACATGATTGATATACAATTTAAACAAGTAGTCATTAAATATAACAAGGTCATTCAGAACATCGTTCAATTAATAAACCGAACTCTAGATAAAACAGGTAATATTTGTTTTATTTCTACAAACGAAAAAAGATTTTTAAATGAAATATTTAATGAGGCAAAAAAGCAAGTGAAAGATTTTCAAGGATCTCAAATTGAGATTCAATTGGAAAAACTGGCAAGTGAAGAAAAAGATGAGGATTCATTATTAATCGAAAAAATTCTGGATCGTTTTTTTACAACTGTGAGTATTAATGATGAGAATGAGACTAAATTTAAGAAAATGTTAGATGAAATGAATCTAATTTTTCCTCAATATATTTCAAAGTATCAAAATTTTTTTCCTGGTATTAAAATAAAAAAAGGTAAAAAGAAAAAACAAAAAAACATTACAATCGATGAGCAAAAAAAACTTCTTTATTTAATCTGTGAATTGCAAAGTTCCTTCTTTATTTTAATTGAAAATATTGAGTATCTAAATCTGGATGAGCAGGAATTAATAAATAGTCTTACTGATGAAATCATCAATCAACCAATACTCATCATCTGTACCTATGATCCAGAAGAAATTTCAAAAGACCAAACAATTTTTAGTTTTATTAATAAATAAAATTTTAATTAGAAAAGTATATGAAAAATGTTTTGTTGTTATTAGCAAAGGGCTTTGAGGAATACGAGGCTGGTATTTTTGCTACAGTAATGGGCTGGAGTACTTTATATGGTGATGAAAAAATTGGTATTACAACAGCCAGTCTACACAAAGAGATTGCCAGTGCCAATAATATTATTGTTAAACCAGCTTTATTTGCCTGGAATATAAAAACATCAAAATATACGGCCCTGGTTGTGCCTGGCGGTAATGAAGTGTTTGATTATTTTGATGATGCTTACAGTACCCATTTTTTAAATGTAATCCGAGATTTTCATCAAGAAGACAAGCCTATAGCCACTGTTTCTTTGGGAGCTCTGCCTTTAGCTAAAAGTGGAATATTATATGGAAGAAAAGCAACTACATTGCCTTATCTTAATGGAATACATGTTAAACAGCTAAGGGCATTAGGAGCTGTCGTAGAACATCAACGAATTGTGGTTGATGATAATATTATTACATCTGCTACACCAGAGACTGCTGTTGATGTTGCATTATTACTTCTGAAAATGATTACCTCAACTAATAATAGCAATCAGATAAAAAAAATGCTTGGATTAACTGAGTTGAAAAAGCGGAAATTTTAAAAAGGGGAAACACCTATCTTTTCTAGAAGTTTAGGTTTTTTTTCCAATGCAATTTTTAAAATACCCACAAAATCATGCATCCATTCTGCCAGTTGATCAATTGTCTGGTCTCTTTCTGTTAAGATTTTTTGATATTGCTTATCATTTTGGTGTGTCATTTTTAACCAGGATTCTTTAGCTTGCTTTAGTAACTCTTGTCCAGTTAATAGCTTATCTTTTGTGACTTTATAATTTATAAGTTGATTCAATATGTTTTCATCTTCTAATAGATATTGGTAAAAATTACCAGCCTGTTCTACCCAGCCTGAAAATGACTTTTTTTGGGGAACATAAAAATTATAAAGGATATTATCTTTTTTTCTAATAGCAATCCTCACTATTCTTAAAAAAAAGAGATACTCTTCAAAAGCTTTTTCCCACAGCTCCTGAAAAACATCAGCAGCTTCAATATCTTCAGGATAGTTATTTTCTAGTTTTAGATAGAGTTGATGTGCTGTATCATAGAGATCTTTTCCCTGGGCAATTCGATCATAATCATAACCAAATTCTTCCATACTAAAAAAAGCATCATCATCTTTTAAAACATTGGTAATAACCAGACGGGTGTTAATTAAAAAATGTTCAATAGATAGTTTATACTTAGACATTTTTTCAGTCACTTTCTTTAATCAAGCTGTATCAAAATTATAATTGCATTTTTGTTTAAAGTCAATATTTCAGGGATTGAGATTTTGAAATAAATGATTGCTTTTTTATTAATTTTTGTTATAAATGAAGTTCTTTTATACAAACCAATCTGATAAGCCAAATCAGATTATAAAATTTAACAAGTAAGGCTCTTACAAAATTACTAATTCCTCTGTGGTGTTTGCCTGCAAACACTCCAAGTATAAAAATAATTGAGAATTTAATAAGGAAAGAATTGATGATTGAAGCAGTAATATTTGATCTGGATGGAACATTAATAAATAGTGAACCAAATTATTATCTGGCTGATAAAGCTTTTATAGAATCATTTGGTGTAGAGTTTACCAAAGAGATGCATGAAAATTTTATAGGAATGGGAGGTGTCAATTTAATTAAATGGTTAAAAAATCAAATGACTATTGCACAATCTATAGAAGATTTATGTTTCATTAAAGACCAGTATTATTTAAAATATGCTAGAAAACAAACCAAAGTTTTTCCAGAAATGAAAAAGTTGCTGGAATTATTAAAGCAAAATGAAATCCCCATGGCCATTGCTACTGGCTCTACACTGAATATATTAAGTGAGATGGTAGAAATTACCGGAATTAGAGACTATTTTCAACATATTGTTTCTTCCCAAGAAGTGGCAAAGGGGAAACCTGCACCTGATGTCTTTTTAGAAACCGCTAAAAGGTTGAGTGTTAATCCTCAAAATTGTTTAGTTTTTGAAGATTCACTTTATGGTGTTAAAGCTGCTAATCATGCTCATATGAAGTGTATTGCCATTCCTTCTGTATATTACAAAGAATTACCAGAAGACTTTCTCCAGGCTTTTGCTATCTATAAAAATGGAATGAGTGATTTCACAGCTCAATCAGTTTGGCAATTTTTATTAAAAAATAACCTGGTTCAAGAATTAACTAAAGTATAATGGATTATAAAGAACCATTTCGAAGTTTTTGTTAGTTCACTTCATTAATTTTAAGATCTTCTTTGAGTATTTTATTTTCCTGTTTATTTCTTCTATGAATGATTATACAAAAATATTTATTAGATGATGATATTAAGATTAAAGTAATTAAAAAATAATATTATGTTAATATA
>JAKSBL010000498.1 GCA_022361115.1 Spirochaetota bacterium
AGAGAAGCCTGGACCAAAGAATCCATTCAAGCTGTAGAAATCGAAATCATAGAACGAATGATTGGCTGCCGAACTGTGGAAGCAGTAGAAGCAAGTATCAGCTATGCCAGGTTTTTAAGAATGTCAGGTTTAACCAATGATAACTATCCCTTGTTTTTGAGACTGCTGGAAGTTGAAAACCACTGGGTAATTGACTCTATGCTGGATAACAAAGACCCATTCCTCATTATGAGTTCAATTCAGCCTAATAATTATTTACTGCTATCTTCATTTAAGCTCTGTACTAAATGGCACCCTGGCGGTATTTATCCTCAGACTCTCTCTATTGTGTTAGGTGTTTTACAGGCTGCTTATAGTTCACCTAAAGATGGTTACAAAATTTATAATGTCAGCATCAATGATGTAAACAATCTGGCCAAACACATGAACAAAGAAACCGGACAGGAAGATCCAAACAACCGCTGTATCTTAGATATTCTGGACCGCTTAGGTTCCTTAGAAGGTACCAGTGAAAATCCAAATATCGAAGCCATGTCCCGACAGGCAAACAGCATCAGAACATTCTTCTTTGATAAGAGGAAAAAAATGGAAGATATTATTCCTCAGGTATTGTTGGTAAAATCAGATTACATTGCCAAAGAGATACCACCAGAACAAATGTTTACAAGCTAAGCAAAACAAGATGAAAGGAGAATGATTTATGATAGAACTATTTGAAAAAAAACAATCCTGGACACAGGAAGATATAGCTAGTATTGAATATGGCCTGTTAAAAGGTTTAATGGGTTGTCGAACTGAAGAAGCTGTAGAAGCAGCTATGACTTATGCTAACTATCTTAATAGCATTGGGATTACCAATAACAACTATCCTGTCTTTTTAAAAGTACTGGGAGTCCGCAATCACCATGTGATTGACTCTCTCTTAGGAACCAGAGATCCATTTCTCTTTATGAGTTCCATTCAGCCCAATTTCTTTATTGTGGCAACCTGTTTTAGTTTTTTAGCAAAATATCATCCTGATGAAATATACTCTAAAACACTGGGAATTATTTTAGGAGTATTTCAGGCAACTTTTAATAATCCATTAGATGGATACAAAATTTATCCCCCTACTATTGCCGACATCAATAGTTTAGGAAAACACCTGATTGAAGCAAAAGGTCAGGATGATCTGCTTAACAGAAGTATTTTAGATATTCTGGATAAAATCAGTGAACTGGAAGGCCAGGGAGTTGATGAAGACATGGAAGACTTGGCAGTTCATGCACACAACATCCGCAACAACTTCTATGACTCAACTAAACATCTGGTACAGGTTATTCCTGATGTATTGTTAAAAACCGAACCTAACCTGGACAAAGTAGTTGAGCCTCGCAAACGCGTTCCTTTATCTCAAGCTGAAAAAGGCCCTGCTAAACCAAAAGAAGAGGGAGCTAGTAAGGCTAAGAAAAAATAATCGTTTATAAGGAGCAATAAATGGACAATTGGGCTTTACAAGGATGGACAGAAGATGATATCAATAAATTGGCATTATCCTTTCTCAATGATATCTTTAAGTGTCAAGAAGGAGAAGCGGTTGATGCAACCATTATGTATGCTAAATATTTGAATAAGGTTGGTGTAAATCCGGATAATTATCCTATATTTTTAAGATTACTGGAAGAAGAAAATCATTGGGTAGTAGATGCCCTTATTGGCAATAATGATCCAGGAACTTTTTTTATTAAAGTTCAGCCCAATACTTTTATTATCCAGGAATGTTTTAAAATGTTTACTCGTTGGCAGCGGGGTGGTATTTACGAAAAAAGCCTGTTGGTTTTATTTGGATTACTAATGGTTATGTATAAAAATCCTTTAGAAGGCTGGCGGGTATATCCACTAACCAGTACTGATGTGAATAATCTGGGTAAACACCTGGATGAAACCAAAGACCAGCTTTATGAAGTGAATAAAACTATCCTCTTTTTACTGGATAAAATTTCTTCACTCATGGAACCAGGCAAACCAGTTGAAGATGAGCGGATGGTGGAAGTCTCTACACAAGCGAACAACATTAGAGGTAAGTTCCTGGATATGACCAAACACTTAAATGAAGCGATTCCAGATATACTGTTAAAAAAAGATGATTATAAGAAAAAGGAAGTATCACCAGCTACATTAAAATAATTATTTTCTTAAAACTGATAAAAAACAGGGCAGTCATGGTCCTGTTTTTTTATTTTCATAATGTAAATTTTTTTAATTTAAATTGATAACTCCGGTGACATACTACATTTTCATTTCATTGTACTAAAAAAAAATTTGGAAATCAAAAAAAACTTCATATAATTAATTTTAGCAAGATATAAATGAAGATCTTGCTGTTAATGGATAAGCCTATAGAAAGTAGTATCGTCTGATCGATCTATTAAAATGCTAAAGGAGGAAATATGGATAAGCAAAGTGAAAGAGAAATTAGAGAAGCCTGGACCAAAGAATCCATTCAAGCTGTAGAAATCGAAATCATAGAACGAATGATTGGCTGCCGAACTGTGGAAGCAGTAGAAGCAAGTATCAGCTATGCCAGGTTTTTAAGAATGTCAGGTTTAACCAATGAT
>JAKSBL010000552.1 GCA_022361115.1 Spirochaetota bacterium
ATCCTTTTTTGCCAAAAAGATAAAATAATGGACCAGCTTGTGCTGGAAAATGCAGTGATCTCGTCTGGATTTGGAGAATCCCGGTTAGATCATTACCACACAGGTATTGACTTGGCGGCAAAAAATAAACCTGTTAAAAGCCTGGAAAGTTGTGAAACGGTTTTTTACAATATTAACCGAAAAAACAGCCTCTTTTATGGCAATGGAAACTTTGTGGTTTTAGAGGATGTAGAAGCTAAAAAAAGGTATAGTTACTCTCATTTAAAAGAAAAAAGTTTAAATCGGGCCAAAATGTATTACCAGAAAGATGAAATCATAGCAATAGCTGGAAATAGCGGTCATTCAACAGGACCACATCTTCATCTGGAAATTGAGGATCTAGAAAACAGAAGACTGGTGAATCCAATAGAAATCATTCCGTTTGATGATACCAGAAAGCCAATTTTAGAAGATATTTATTTTATAACACGAGAGAATGAAAAAGTTTCAATTTTAAAGAACAAGTATATTCATCGCGGCGGAAAAATGTTTATTAAATGTCGTGATCCAATTGATTTTTCCCCATATCCCATTAATCCATATTCTATTGAAGTCATTATTGATGGTAAAGATTTTTATCAATTAAAGTTTGATTATTTAAAAAAAGTAGAAAACTATTATGTGTTGTCTGAATCAGGAAAAAAATTCTCTGATCTGTATGTCAACAACTCAGATTTTGATTTTTATTTAACTGATTTTTTTGCACTGCCGGGTGATATTAGTATTAAAATTATCATTTCTGATTATGCCGGCAATAAGGTCACCTACAATCGACCTATTAGAATATTACCTCCTAAAAATACAGCATCATAATGACTGAATTTCAAAACTGTATTATTTGTGGTAATCCTAATTTTCATAATATATATCTCCGGCAATGGTCTTCCTCCCATTTTGTCCAATGTAAAAATTGTGGGTTAATTTTTCAAAACCCTCAAGAGGATATTCAAGATACTCAAAACAGGTATTCTGATGATTATTTTAAATATGAACAGCAAAACGAAGAGAATTTCTTTCAATTAATTAAAAAAACCATGGAAGATTTTCAGATTTTTTCACAACTCCCAAAAAATGCAAAGATTTTAGAAATTGGCAGTGCCACAGGTCTTTTCTTGAATTATGTAAAACAATTAGGTTATCAAGAGACCGGCATTGAGATTTGTCAGCCCTCAGTTGAATATGGCAGAAAGAAGTATGGAGTAAATTTACTAAACTGTCAATTAGAAGAGGCCAATTTTAAGGATCAGTCATTTGATTTTGTGCACTTTTCCCATTTGATTGAACATCTTAATCGGCCAGATTTATTCCTAAAAGAAATTTATCGAATTTTAAAGCCAGGAGGATGGGTTAACATTACAACCCCCAATAGTTCCGGCTGGTTTGCTAATTATTATCAAGAAAACTGGCGTTGTATTGTGGACGATCACCTTTTTTTGTTTAATCAGCAAAATCTCAAAAAACTTTTAACCAACCACCATTTCAAAGTTATACGGTTCCTTTCCTGGGGAAGTATACCAGCTGGCAAAAGCAAGCAACTAAAAGCTTTTACTGATTGGTTAGTGAAAAAAACGGGTAAAGGGGATGTCATGAGTTTTTTGATTAAGAAAAAAAAGAAGTGAGCTAGATATTTTTAATTTCCTCTTCCAGCATATTTACTTTCAAAGCTTCAATCATTTCTTCAATTTCACCCAGCATAAACATATCCAGTTTATAAAGAGTTAAATTGATTCTGTGGTCTGTTACCCGGTTTTGAGGAAAATTGTAAGTTCTGATTTTATCGCTGCGATCACCAGATCCAACTTGACTTTTACGCATTTCAGCACGCTCGTCCTGGAGTTTTATCATTTCTATTTCATATAAACGGGAACGTAGAACCTTCATTGCAGCATTTTTATTTTGATGCTGGCTCCGATTATCCTGACACTTTACTGCAATTCCAGTAGGGATATGAGTAATACGCACAGCACTCTCTGTTTTATTAACGTGCTGTCCTCCTGCACCACTAGCCCGTAATACATCAATTCGCAAATCTTCATCTTTAATTTCTACATCAGCAGCCTCAGCTTCCGGCATGATAGCAACTGTAACAGCAGAAGTATGTACCCGGCCACCTGATTCGGTTACAGGAATTCTTTGTACCCGGTGGCCGCCATATTCATATTTTAAATTTTCAAAAACTTTTTTACCGGATATGGAAAATACCATTTCTTTGTATCCCCCAAGTTCGGTCTCATTAGAATCCATAACTTCTATCTTCCACCGCTTTTTTTCTGCATAACGGGAATACATTCTAAATAGCTCACCTGCAAAAAGTGCTGATTCATCCCCTCCTGTACCGGCCCGGATTTCAACAATAATGTTTTTATCAGCCATAGGATCTGGTGGTATGAGCAACATTTTTAATGTCCCTTTTAGCTGGATGATTTGGTCGGAAAGATCTTCTACTTCTACTTGTGCCATTTGCTGAAGCTCTTTATCCTGCTCTGTTTTCAGCATTTCTTCTGCCTCTGCAAGCTGAGAGGTTAAACTCTGGAAATTTTGGTAATTATGCACTAACTCTTCAATAGATGATAATTCGATAGAATATTCTTTAAATAACTGATGATTATTAATCACATTGACATCAGCTAATTTTTCATTTAATTCTTCATACCGTTTTTTTATATTATCAAGTTTGATAATTGCATTTTGGAAATCTTCCAGTATATCCATCACTCTAACCTTTACTAAAAAGAAAAAACCCGCGTGTGCCGTTAATGGAGTTAAAGTTTTCTAGCCTGTCGAAACAGGTGGGTTTCTTCATAACTACCTCATATTATCCCCAGAGACATCCCCGGGTATGAATAATCAACAGCTAAATATTTAGAATCCCGATATATATAATTTGAGGCGAAAACTTTTGTTCTCCGCACAAACACCGCAGGTAACAACTGTTTATCATAATTTTAAGGAAATTTCAAGTTTTTTAATAGCCTGATTGAGTATCTCATCAATTTTTTGATCAGCAGCAGGATTGGCCGATGGGGCTTTTTCTGGATTTGCATTTGTTTCAGGATTTAAGTCATTGTTTTTTCTGGATTGAACCAGATTATATAAGTCATCAGTAATCATTAATCCAGCCAGGACAGCTATTTCTAAATGTGGTTTATTTGGCTGTTTTTTCTTTAGGGTTTCAATAACTTTTTTATAGTAATTGGCAACTTTCATTAAATCGTTTCTTTTGCCATCTTTTGTTTCTAACTCAAAATTTTGACCAAAGATTTCCA
>JAKSBL010000192.1 GCA_022361115.1 Spirochaetota bacterium
GCTTTTTGACTCATTTGATTCCAGGGGGTGGTAAAAGGATCAAAGCCATAGGCTTTGGCTAAGGCTTGTAATAAATAATAACCACCATTATAGGGTTTACTGATATAACCTTGTGGAAAAAAACC
Organism: Spirochaetota bacterium; assembly: GCA_022361115.1. Taxonomy (GTDB): domain Bacteria; phylum Spirochaetota; class GWE2-31-10; order GWE2-31-10; family GWE2-31-10; genus JAKSBL01. The sequence goes on from JAKSBL010000192.1 coordinate 126, forward strand.
AGGAGAATACATTGCACCGCTACAAAGAGGTTTATGAGGTGCAATAATCAACTTATCAGGATTGGGTACATTAATAGTTCCGATTCCATGACATTGAACACAAGCTCCATGATAATTATCAGAGGAAAAGTATCTGGGTAAGGGCAATTCATCAAAAAAACCACAATTCTTGCACTCCCATTTATTATCTCGAGTGAATTCAGTCCCACACTCTGGACAAAGTCTTTTTCCTAAGAACGCATAAATAATGCTCAGGCTATGGCTTATGCCGGAGATATTGCCTACATTACTTCTGATATTGTAAGAAAGATTATCTGATGATAGAGAAACAGCTAATCCTAACCCCTCTATTCTATCCACAAGGACATCTGGTTTTTCTTTGGTATTTTGTTTTTCATAACTGGTTAGGCTCTCTAAATATCTTTTTCTTGCTTCTCTTTTAATAGTAGTAAATAGACTTGATTTGCCAGAGCCTGAAATTCCGGTAATCACTGTAAGTTCTTTTTTTTGAATCGATACTGAAATATTTTTTAAATTATTTACTTTAGCATTTGTGATTTTTATTTCTTTACTGGATTTATTTTTTTTAACCGATTTATAAGCAGCTGGTTGTAAAAAAGTTGATTTCTCTTTTTGGATGGCTAATGCTGTTTTTGAAGAGGAGGAATGGAAATCTGCTATAGAGCCTTGATAAATTAATTCTCCGCCCCTTGGTCCTGACCCAGGGCCTAAGTCAATAATCCAGTCAGCATGCTGAATGAAATCTGTATTATGCTCAACTGTGATAATTGTTCCTTTTTTTTCTTTAATACCAGAAAGAATTTTTAAAAAATTTTCAACATCATAGGGATGAAGGCCAGTGGTTGGTTCATCCAGAATAATAATCTTTTTGTGGATATTCTTATCGCTTAAATATTTTGCAAGTTTGATTCTTTGAGCCTCACCTCCGGATAAGGTTGGAGATGGCTGGCCAAGTTCTAAATAGCCAAGACCGACTTCAATCAAGGAATGAAGAATTCGACAAATATTATTTTTTAATTGTCCCTTTATATTCTGGTCATTCTGAAATAAATCATATAAAAAAGCAATATTTTTTTCATAAATATCAGCAATAGAGAAGATTTGCTGGTTGATCGTTGTTTTTAATTCTAAGACTTTATCATTAAATTTCCTGCCTGCACAAAGAGAACAGATTTCCCAAATACTGGGTAAAAATTTTAGTTCCAATTCTACTATGCCTAAGCCCTGACATCTGGGGCAAGCTCCTTTTTTATGATTAAATGAAAAAAAGGCTGGGTCTTGTTGAGTTCTTTGACTGAAAAATGTTCTTATATCATTTGAAACCTGTGTATAAGTGGCTGGATTGGATCTTGAATTTTTGCCAATCGGCGATTGATCAATTAATAGCGGTTTGATCATTTCCCCAAAAATCGCCTCACAATTGATATTTTTTTTAGCTTGCAAAGATTTGTATATAACTTCTTCTGCTAAAGTACTTTTTCCCGATCCGGATACTCCACTAATGACTGTTAAACTATTCAAGGGTATGGTAACAGAAATGTTTTTTAAATTGCGGATTTTGGCTTTTTCAAAGGTAATAGATTTTCCGGCTGCCTTCGGTTGCTGTTCAGGCAATGAAATTGATTTTTTAAAGTACTGGCTGGTTAAGGTCTGACTTTTCCATAACTCACGTGGAGATCCATTATACATAATTTTTCCCCCCAGCTCGCCTGCTTGAGGCCCAATATCAATGACTCTGTCTGCATGAATAACAGCATTTTTATCATGTTCAATAAAAATAACTGGGCCGGAAAGTTGTTTAAAAGAATTGAGTAAATGATCAACATCAGAAGCATGCAGCCCGATCGTAGGTTCATCAATTATGTGCAGCATGTCTTCCAGCTGAGATTTTAAAGCAATACTCAAACGTAATCTCTGAGCTTCACCTCTGGATAAGGTAGGAATAGCCCTATCTAAGGCTAAATATGATAATCCTGCATTCTGCAACAGATTAAGTATTGTTTGGATTTCTTTCAAGATTCTTTGAAATGCTTTATTGCGTTTATTCTCCGGGATTTGCTGAAAAAAAGTGTGAGCTTCGGTAATTGACAGATTTAAAATTTGGTTGAGTTTTTTTTGATTAAAAGTGACAGCTGCGGCATAAGGATGAAGGCCGGTATGGAAGCATTTATTGCAGCCACTTCCCTGACACAAACTACATTTTAGATTAAAATAGGGTGGTTTTACTTTTATTAATTCAGTTCCACATTGGGGACAAATAGGATAGAGATTAATGGAGTGTCTAAAATGGTTCTTATCAACAAGAGTGAATTCTTGACATTGCAATGCTTTGATCTGTTCAATAAGTTTTTGAATATATTTATCATTTTGTCTGGTATTGATTTTTTCAATCAACAGTTCAATTTTATTGATATTCTTCAGATTTAGCTGGCCCTGATAAGGATTATTGTTTAAGTATAATTTTTCTCCATATTTTTGTATCAATCTGTGCATCAGAAAAGTATTGTTCCCAGAGATATTTTTTGTTAATACAGCTAAAATAGTCAATGGTGGTTGTTTATTCTGTATCATTGCTATGATTTTACTCATTCCAGGGTGATCAACATCTGTTTGGCAAACAAAGCATTTTTGTTTGCCAAATTGGGAAAAGAGAATCCTCAATAATGGATGAAGTCCTGAAGCAGTAGCAATAATGGAATGAGGATTGCGGTTTAACGTATTTTGGCTTAAAGAAAGAGCAGGTACAATATTACTAATCTTCTCTACATGAGCAGGCTGTTCCAAAAATAAATTACCAGATGAGCCAAACGCTTCTCTAAATCTCCGTTTTATTTCTTTATACAAGGTATCATAAACAAGTGAAGTTTTGCCTGATCCGGAAATACCTGTCACTGCTGTCAGACCATCATAAAAATCAACATCAATATTTTTTAAATTGTGTTCAAAAGCATTTTTTATTTTTACATGCATATTATATTTTATATCTTTTTTCTTGCTAGTTAATCAATAATTAACTATAATTTTATCAAATTTAATAATGATGAAAAAATGCTTTTTATTGAAAAGAAGTAAAATTTATGTTAATAGAAAGTTAATGTTGGGAGTATGATATGTCATCAAGTAAAAGATTTCGTTTAAGAATCATTGTACCTTTGTTCCCTAATTTCAATATCTATACTTTTGCTGCCAGTACAACCACTTCTGCTGGGCCAATTATTGTTGCTTCAGTTGCTAATAAATTGGAAAACTGGGATGTGGAAGTCATAGATGAAAATAACGTGCATGGCCGGTTTTATCCTCGAGATGAAGAGGGTAAGCTCGATCATTATCGGCTCCAGGAAGAGCGGCCTGCTGATGTTGTTGGATTTTACGGATCTATTTCCTCTACGATTCCCCGTTTATATCACTTAGCTGATATTTATAAAGATATGGGAGTCATAACAGTTGCTGGAGGAAAACATGTGGAAAACCTCCCGGAGGAGGCACTAGCCAATCATATTGATGTGGTTGTATTTAAAGAAGGAGAGTTAACCTTAAAAGAACTCTTATTAAAGTGGGAACAAAAAAAACCGATTGATCAGGTTAAAGGGATCGGTTTTTTAAAAGCAGGGAAACTGGTAAAAACTGCAGACCGCCCATTGATACATGATTTTGATTCTATTCCTTATCCGGATTTTAATTTGCTCCGTTATGCTAAAATGCGGTTTTATCCTATTAACCGGACTCGTGGCTGTAATTCTAAATGTGAGTTTTGTGCGGTTAAAGAAAAGGCGCGGAGCTGTTCCCCACATAAAATGATGGAACAGGTTAAGCATTTAGTTGAAACCAGAAATGCATCCCATTTTTTTGAAACCAGCGATCACTTTGCTGCAGACAGAGAAGAAGCCATTGAATTTTGTCACCTTTTGGCAGAATATCAAAAAAAATATAACAAACGTTTTGTTTTTACTGTTCAAACCAGGATAACTGATGCCCGCTACCCAGAATTGCTAAAGGCTATGAAGGAAGCTCATATTGATACAGTTTGTATTGGTTATGAGTCTCCTATCGATCAGGAATTAATAACGATGAAAAAAGGGTATACTTCTGTTGACTTAGTGAATTGGACCAAAACATTTCATCAATATGGTTTTTTTATCCATGGTATGTTTATTTTTGGCTATCCTAAAAAAGATCAAACAGAACCTGTAATTTCCATGGAAAAAAGGGTAAAGCATTTTCGTAAGTTTATTAAAATAGCTAAAATTGATACTGTTCAACTTTTAATTACCATCCCACTTCCTGGTACAGAGTTAAGAAGAAGGCTTATAGAAGAAAACCGGATCTATCCTTTAGATAAAATTGGCTGGGAGTTTTATGACGGACAATTTCCCCTTTTTCAACCAGATGATGGAGTCAGTCCAGAAGAACTTCAGCAGGCAGTCGCAAATATTATGACCCGCTTTTATCATTTCAGAAACTTTATAAAAATTATCAACAATATCTTATTTCATTTTCCCAGGATTGTTTTTACTTCATCCCTCACAATTTGTATGGGAAGAATAAAATATATTAAATCTGCTTTTCAAAGATGGTACCGAAAGTATTATAGAAATTATGTTCTGCGGTTTGGAA
>JAKSBL010000606.1 GCA_022361115.1 Spirochaetota bacterium
ATTTAAAAAAGACCAGGTTATACAAAAACATTCCTTTTATCATATTGACGGAGAATGAAAGTTATAAAACCCAATGTCTTGAAAGTGGGGCAGTTGGGTATGTTATAAAATCTCCCTCGCTTTTAGAGGTGAAAAAGATTATAGAAGAGGAGATTGGCAGGATGAAGAGATGAAAAAAAGATCATATCATCTTTGTGACCTCTTCATCAAAAGCCCCTTTTTTTGAACTAAATTATTGAAATTTAAGAATGACAGTCAATCTTTTTTGTGGACAAAAATTTAAGCCCCCTATTCGTTAAGACATTCAGCAGCCGCTCACCTGTTAGAAGCCGGAGCAAACCTCTGTTATGTTCAGGAATTGCTCAGCCGCTCATCCATTGAAACCACGTTATAAAAATAACTGCCGAATGGATGCCGCTTATCGATTGATAAAATATTTACCTGATTTGGATAGCAAATATAAAATGCCGGAAATTAAAATGGTTACTGATCCTGTAGGAAAGTTTAGTTTATAGCTTACGGCCAATCCCGTTATGGTTACTAGCATACAAATTATTACAGATAAAAACATCATTATCTTCATTTTTTTAGAAAATATGCCGGCTATTGCCGGCGGAATAGTTAATAACGCAATTACCATAACAATTCCCACGATGGTAATTAATAATATTATGGTTAATGAAATAAGCAAAATTAAAATAATCTGATATAAATATGTTTTAACACCTCTTGTATTTGCAAATTCTTCATCAAAAAAAATAGCCAGAAATTGATTTTGAAATATAACACTTGTAAAAATGATAACAACATTTAAAATGATAATGATCAATAAATCATTTATTGAAATCAATAATATGTTGCCAAAAAGATAACTCATTGGATCAATATAACCAGGTGTTACATAAATGAAAATTAATCCAATCGACATACCTACAGCCCAAATAGTACCGATAACAGTATCAAGTCTTTCATCCCCTTTGATTATTGTATAAGAAATAATCAACCCGCTGATCAATGAAATAACTAAGGCTCCCATGATGGGGGTAAAAAAACCAATACCGGCAACTGTACTCAACCAGAGTGATAGTCCAATACCTCCCAGAGATGTATGGCTAATTGCGCCGGCAATATATGACATCCGTTTGACTACAACAAATGTTCCGATAATGCCAAAGGCTATACTGGATAAAACTCCAGCTATTAGAGCGTAACGGATAAAGGGGACATTGGGGTTTATCAGTGCATTAAAAAAATCAATCATTATTCCTCACACATATATGATCATTTGCAGACGAAATAACCTGATCATGGCGAACGACTTTTGTCTTAATACCGTAAGAAGCTGAGATGATCTCATCCAGATTTGAATCTATAGGATGTTCAACCATGTATTTATTAATACAAAATACCCTGTCTGTGATTTCAGATACAAAACCCGTATCATGTGTCACAATTAAGATGGTCATTTTTTTACTGATATTTTTTAAAAAATCTTCAAGGCCTTTTTCATTGGTTGAATCTATATTTGAAGTTGGTTCATCCAGTAGGAGAATATCTGCATCTGCGACTAAAGCTCTTGCAATCAGCATTCGCTGACTTTGACCTCCCGATAAATTATTAAATGAATTGTTTCTCACAGATTCCAGTCCAACATATTCGATCATTGCTTCGGCTTTCAGTTTATCTTTTTTTGAATAAAATCCGATTGGTTTGATAAGACCTGACAATACCACTTCAAATACTGTTATGGGATATTTATTGTCAAAATGTGAGTGTTGTGGAACATAACCAATATGACCATATTTACATTTTGGGCACATGCCATTGATAAATACTTCACCTTTATCAGGAACTATTAAACCGGCAATCAAACGGAGGAGAGTGGTTTTCCCTCCTCCGTTTGGTCCAATAATGGTTATTATCTGATTTTCATTAATCGAAAAATTAATATCTTTCAGTACACAATTATCACCATAAGAGAATGATAGATTATTAACAATTATTTTACCGTTCAATTGCTACCTACTTAAATGCTTTAGCAACTTCTGTTGAAATTGACTTTAAATTATTAATATAATCCGGATTTAAGGGATTTAACAAGACAACAGTGCCCCCAATAGCCTGGGCAATCTTTTTAGCACTTTCCTGTGAAAATTCAGGTTGAACAAAAATGATTTTTACCCCTTCCTTCTGGGCATGTTCTATAATCTCAGTTAATTTGGCAGGAGCCGGTTCTTTTCCCCCTGTTTCAATAGCAACCTGCTTCAAACCAAATTCATCTGTGAAATAACCAAAAGCAGGATGAAAGACAAACAATGTACTACCTGCATATGGTTTTAATGTTTTTTCTAATTCCTCTTTTAGTTCATCCAGCTCCATTATAAAAGAGTCATATCCTTTTTTGAAATCAGACTTACCAGAAGGATCAATCTCCATCAATGCATCATAAATATTTTTTGCCTGTATTTTTACCAGAGAAGGTGAAAGCCAGATGTGTGGATCAGGAACTTCATGATGTTCATCTTCATGATGTTCATCTTCATGATGCTCATCTTCATGATGCTCATCTTCATGATGTTCATCTTCATGATGTTCATCTTCATGATGTTCATCATCATGGTGTTCATCATCATGATCATGACTGTGGGCTTCCATCATCCTTTTATTAATTCCAATGGAAGTATCAACAATTTTCAAGTGTTTTAAGGTATCTTGAATTTTTGGTAAAAAAGCTTTTTCAAAGGGAACACCAATTGTAAACAAAGCTTTTGCATTGCCTAAATCAGTAATCTGTTGCGGTTTAGGTTCATATGTTGCCGGACTTTTACCAGGAGAAACCAGGACTTCAACATTAATCCTGTCTCCTGCAATTTTTTCTACAAAATATTTCTGCGGTAAAATGCTTACAAAGACCGTAATATCCTGTTTCGTATCTGTCTTTTTACATCCCACGATAGACAATAGCAGTAAAAAAGAGATTACAATAATTATCACTTTACGCATTTTGTTTCCTCCAGTTAAATGCAAATCGTTTGCAAAAATAATAATATAACTTTTTTTGAAAGTCAATATAAAATGCAATTCATTTGCATTGCGAGCAGATTCCCGCAAGGTGAATGTTTATATCTTCAACTATATTATCTCCAGCCATTTTTTCTATTTGGGAAATGTAATCATCCTCTACCGCATTCAAATGAATAGTTCTGCTGCATTTTCTACAAAAAAAATGGGGATGCACAGGATTATGCACACAGGATAATTCATAAAAACGGGTAGTGTCATTTGAGAGTATTTCTCGGATAATTTTATTTTTTAAAAATAAAGTTAAAATTCTATAAATTGTTGCCAAATCCATATTATTTTCAACTTTTTCCTGTAAAGATATTGCAGAAAAACATTTTCCAGAATCAATGATTTTTTCAAGTAATAAAATTCGCCGCTTTGTTATTTTTAAATTATTTTGTTTTAATAAGGTTTTCGCATCACAACACTTGTTCATATTAATGTCCTGTTAATAGGCTTTTATTTATTGATATTATAGATAACTGCAAAAATATTTTAGGCTGCACAGGTCACAAATTACTTCGTAATTTGCTGCTCGTGTATGCATCCAGCATAGCTGAACAACGGAGCGAAGCGGAACTGATCAGGCTTAGGCTGCATTGGCAAACAACAACCGCTAATTTTGCAGCCAGTGCAGCGGCTATGCAGTTACCCAGGAAAATTTAGCATTTTTGCAGGAATTTTCAATATATTGGATAGACATAGGGATTGTCCATTCTTGCTATTTTTTTGAATTGTTTGATTTTAAGGATCGGCAATATTTTAATCTCACCGTTTATAGTAAGGCTTTCTTTTTTTACGATTCCTTCTATTTCATACCAGTCATCCTTTTCAAAATCATGTTGAACTGAGTCTTTTTGACAGATTAATCCGGCGATTGATGAATCGGCTGCACAGCAAATCATAAGAAATCTGGCAATTACAAAATAGTTACTAGCCAGGTCAGGTAGATAATAGATAAATCCCTTAATTTTTACCTGTTTACCTATATAATCATCCAGTTTTTTATGAATATCATTTAATTTTCGGAAATATGTATCTTCTGTAAAGATTATTTCATTGTCAGAACTCATATCCTGATGAATCATCTGCTTATTAAGCAATTCATCATCAGGTATTATATCTGTTGTGCTGTCCAGCAAATCATTCTGGGGCTGCTGCTTTGTTTCGATTATGTTCATTTTTCTCAGTTTTGAGGCGGCAGCAAAATAGGAATCCATATCAGGGATCAGGTTGAATGTTATCAGTAGAATTATAATCATAATAAAAGCTAAATATTTTGAATCCAGTAATAATAGGTTTATTTTTATATTACCGGTTTTGACTGGAAGACTGAACAAAAGAAAAATGATATATAAAAACAATAAAATCATTGAAATAACGATAAGAAAGATATAACGGGGATTGATTAATAGATTCAGTTTGCCTGTGTTGCCCAGAAAAAAAATTCCGCCGCATAAAAATACTATGATAAAAAGTTTAAGCAAGGCGGAAAGATTAATGCTCCAGTTTTTATTTTCCATATTGTCAGACCTTTAAAAAAAATTCTATAATAAAAGAAAAAAGCAAATTAAGAGAAATTATTAATAGCAGCAAACGAATAATAAAAGACGGTTTAAATAATTTCTTAAGCATTATAGTTGTTTTTATATCAAACATGGCACCAAAAATCATAAAAGTCGAGATTGAGGATACGCTGAACTGTCCCATAAATGAACGGGCAATAAAGGCATCCGTATTAGAGCAATTGGATAATAAATAGGGAAATCCGATCATAAAAAAATTGGATAATGGAAAGGAGTTGCCAAAGTCAGCAAGATTATTTCTTGGAACCACCGATTGAATCAGGGCTGTAATAATGATTCCTAGTATAAAATATTTCCCTGTATCAAAGAATTCATCAATAGAATGGCTAATGATGGATTTTATCTTTTCAACGGGATTGGAAGTTTTTTCACAGGAGCATTGACAATTACAATTACAATTTGGTTCAATAGATGTGGCTGAAAAATCAGCCTTGACTATATCTTTTGTTGTAAATGAGAAATCTACCACTATACCTGCTATAAGAGAAATGAAAAAGCCGCCCAGAATCCGGAGCAGAACGATATAATAATAGTCATTAAAAGCAAAAGAGGTACTGATAATAACCAGGATATTTACAATAGGTGCGGAAAACAAAAAAGTAATACATATATAAAGGGGAACTTTTTTCTTTAAGAGGCGGTGGATTACCGGAA
>JAKSBL010000173.1 GCA_022361115.1 Spirochaetota bacterium
AATAATTGCTTCAGTAGTTTTTCATAACGGATATGATATAAGGAAGGATAATTATAACTCTGCCAGCAAACGGAAAGGGCATTTTTAACTGTATGAGTCAGTTTTTTTGCAGAAAAATCCAGATAATTGGAATTACTTTGCAGATCCCAATACCGATTACCTTGAGTGTCATAGAGATAATGGTTTTTTACTCTTTTAATGATAATATTTTTATTCATAAGTATTGCGTTTAATCAAGATCACGTTCTATTGATCGGAATGAAGATCTTTCAATGTTAAGTCTCGTATCAATTTCACTTAATATATCATTTTTTTATGGTTCTGAACAGGAATTAATAGTGGTTATCACTTCCCTTCCGTTAACAGCAATGTTCTTATTGAGTTTCCTAATAAAACACATTGATAGTTTTTCCTCAGAATATTAATGCTGATTTCTTTATCTTCCGCCTGATCATTCATCAAAACCAGCACTAACTGCTTATCCGGATTGATAAATGCAGTTGCTAAAAGGACACCATCTGATACAGAACAAAAAATTCTTTTTGCTTGCGGTTTAATAAATTGAGAAAAATGACCTATATAAAAATAAGAAGTTTCATAAAATATTTTCTGATTTTTCGGATCAACTAAAACAGGAGCTGAACACATATTATAGACATGATTGGGACCACCGGTTAAATCTAAGAGAAGATTCCAGTCTAACCAGGCAACAGTATTTCGATTCAGGTCATTGATCATTGCCTTTCCATACCTTTCTCCTAAAGAGTAATCATTATGATGGGTCCCCATTTCCTGACACCCTTCCGTAAAAATCAACTTTTTTTCAGGAAAATACTCATTAAAATAATCCAGGTTTTGATAATTGCCCTGGCAATACCAGTGAAAACCTGCTCCCCAGATCAGGCCGGCAGCTTCAGGATCCTGTAGAATGGTTTTTGACCGCTCAAATAACCGGTCCCGATTATGGTCATGAATAATGATCTTCACATTATCAAGATCATTTCTTTTTAACACCGGCCCTAAATGATTTTTTACAAAATCCCTTTCTTCTTCAGCAGTATAAAGACAGGAATCCCAGATCTGTTCTGCTTCTGGTTCATTTTGAACTGTAACTCCCCAGATGGAAATTTTCTCTTTAGCAAATTCCCTAATATAGGTACAATAGTATTGAGCCCAGATGTCAGAATAATCCGGCAAAAGTTTTCCTCCATGATTCATTGAATGATTGGTTTTCATCCAGCCAGGAGGGCTCCAGGGAGAAGAGAGAATTTTTAAAGGAACACCTGCCTGGGCCTGGGCTTTTTTTATCCAGGGGATAACATATTTTTTTTCGCGGTCAATAGAAAAGGTAGAGAGAGTATCATCATTTTTCTCTACATAATCATAATTATTTAACGAAAAATCACAACTATTGATATGTGTACGTCCCATAACATAGGCTAATCCTTTTTCTGAAAAAAAAGCACTGAGAATCTCTTCCTGTAAATCCTCCCGCATTCGATAAAAAGTATAGGCTGCCGCTTCAGTAAAAGCTCCTCCAAATCCTAATAATTCCTGATACTTTTTTGCAGGATCAATGGTAATAGAATACTTTTGATTATCCTGGTAAGACTGCATTGGTTCTATGGATTTTAATTTGGTAAGACGATGCTGATTTTTTTTACAAGTTTCATATATATCTAACACGAAGTCACTCCTGTAGTTTGATTTGTTTGTATTTTAAATGGTGAATTATTTATCTGCACCTGAAATGACAACACCCTGCATAAAATATTTTTGTGCATAAAAGAAAATAAACAACGGCAATAGGCAGGCAATAATACTTGCTGCCTGGATGTAGGCTGATTGTTGAGTATAGAGATTACAAAATTTTGTAAACCCGACAGTTATCGGGTAAAGATTGGGTTTACCAGCAAGATAAATCATGGGTTCTAAGAAATCATTCCAGCAGTAAAAGAAATGAAATAAACCTGCAGCAATAATAGCTGGTTTGGCTTGCGGCAGCATGATAAAAAAATATGTCTGTAATGGATTTGCTCCGTCAATGGTGGCTGCTTCGTTCATCTCTTTTGGAATTCCTCGAAAAAACTGCCTCAATAAAAAAACATTATAGCCGTTAGCAAAAAATGCCGGAACGATTAAGGGAAGCCAGGTACCTATCCAGCCAATCTTATAAAAAATAGTATAAAGGGGAATCATGGTCACTGCTTTGGGAAGAATGATGGTAGCTAAAACCAGAGTAAAGAGTAAATTCTTAAAAGGTATCTGAAACCGGGCAAAACCATAGGCCACTAATGCACTGGAGCCGATCATACCAAAAGTGGAAAGAATAGCATACATCAGCGTATTTCGTAACAAGAGAAAAAAATGACTCTTTTCAAAAGCCAGTTTATAATTACTCCATTGAAAATGATATTTCCACAACGGTTTTAAAGTTCTCCAGTTACCTTCCCATTCCTGCAGCCCTTTATCCAGGTTATCAGGATCAATAAATAAAGATGCACTTTTCCCTTTTTTCACTAAAGCCCATTGGTGAACACTCCCAGCAACCGGCACCTGATATATAATATAATTTCTCCCTTTATATTTAAATTGTTTCTCTTTAGAAGGGAGAATCGGGGCATTCACTTTGGTCAGCTGCCTTTCATTTTTTAATGAAGATACCACTCCAAATCCCAATGGCATTAAGAACACCAGCAGAATGCTGAAAGTTAAAGTGGTTATTAGTATTTTTTTCATCATGCAATCCTTTTCAGTAGGAAAATAGTAATAGTTGAAGATTTCACAGATAAAGACGGAAAAAAGACAATTCCACAAAGGGATTTAAGAAAATTTTTTTCTTCTTTATTCTTTTATCCCTGGCTGTTCGTGATTATCTGTGAACAATCTTCATAGCCTTAGTCCTTTGAGCTCAGCATTCCATAGTTTTTTATAAACTATCCTTCATAGTAAACCCAATTACGGGAACTTTTAAATAAGATAAAAGTTAACAGTAAAGTAATCATAAACATCACCCAGGCAATAACTGACCCATAACCCATATTAAAGTAAGAAAAAGCATTTTTAAAAAAGTAAACCATCACAAAGTTGCTCCAGCCATCAGGGTATCCTGCTGGCAGGTCTGAAGCAGTATTGATGACATAGGGAACAAAAAAGTATTGAACCAGGAGGATGACGGAAATAATCAGGTTATAAAAGAAAATTGGTGAAATCATGGGAATGGTAATATGAATCAGCCTTTTCCAGGAACCTGCGCCATCAACAATAGCTGCCTCATAGAGCTGAGTAGGAATTCGCTGAAGCCCTGCCAAAAAAATTAGCATGCCATTACCCACGCCCCATAAACCTATAAAAGTATAAGTAAGATAAATAATTTTTGGATCATGAAGCCAGCGGATCGTTTTAATCCCCAGGGCCTCTAATGGTAATATTTTAAATAAAATCATATTTAACCAGCCATCATGATCATTTAATACCCCTCTCCAGATAAAGGTAACTGCAATAATGGGAATAATCGTAGGCATGTAAAATAAAGTTCGAAAAAGATTTTTCCCTAGCAAATGACGGGAGTTCATGATAATGGCCAGCAAAAAACAAAATAACAGGCTAATTGGTACCTGAATCAACCCAAAAAGAAAAACCCGCAAAATCGAGTACAGAACTTCGGGATCCTCAAAGAGCATTCTTTTCCAGTTGGCTAAACCAATAAAACGGGTTTGATCTGGTGTAGCTAAATTATAGTCTAAAAAAGTAAACAGAAAGGAAGCCACCATTGGAATAATATTGAACAATAAAAAACCGATAATCCAGGGACTGATAAAAAAAAATCCCCACTTTAGCTCATATTTTCTCAAAGAAAGGGTTTTCTGTTGAATGGGTTTTATTGATTCTCCTGCCATGTATCATCCTCCTTTTATTATTGATGAGCATTATATTGGTCAAATACTTTTTGCAGCTTCTCTTCTAATAAAAGGATTTCCTTATTTACATCCAGTTTTCCATCTTGATTCAGAAGTGTAAAGAAATCACTATATGCAGCACTGGATTCTTGAAAACCAGGCATCCACCCTTCATGGCTAGGATGATCAGCATATTTTAAACTTTCTATGGCGACTTTCCAGTTAATAGCATGGCCAGGAAATTTTTCTTTTCCAAAGGTTTGCAAAAACTGACTTTGGTGTCTTTTGTCAGCTGGCATGCCTCCATAGACATTTAATAATTTTTTATTTGTTACCAGGTAAGATAATACTTCAAAGGCCTCATCTGGATGTTTTGAGGATTTCATGATTTCAAATGTATCTGCATGAAGTTTGGCGGTTACTTGCCCTTGATAAGCAGGAAGAACAGCCAGATCCCAATTTAAATCCTGAATTTTGGCAAATCCAGCATACCAGAGATGACATTGAACCATGGCAATATTGCCTGATTGAAACCAGTTCCCTCCCCCAAGAAATTCTGCATTGTCATACTGGCCGTAGGGAAAAAAATGATATTTCCATTTTGCATCATAAATCCATTGCCACCCTTTTTTCCAGTTTTCTGGAATTTGAGCGTCTCCATTATTGCCCACAAGAGAGCCGGAGCCAAATAAGGTGGCCTGAGCACGTGCATCTGCCCATTGAATCCCAAATCCAAACTGGATGATTTCAGAAGAATCAAATTGCGGGTCTTTTGCCTCATTGCCATTTTTATCAATTGTCAGTTTTTGAGCAATCTCAATCATTGTCTCCATATTCCACTCTTTTTGATTCCCATTTTCATCAATATAGGGTTCTCCATATTTTTGGGGAGGATAAGGCAGGCCTGCATCATCAAAGAGATCTTTATTAAAGTAGATAAAAGAAGGATAAACTGCAAAAGGAAGCCCGATTAATCCCTCTCCCTCAACTTTGTAAAAATTAACTAATTCCGGATCATAGTGGGATAGATCAAATTCATGTTTTTTTACTAAAGGTTCTAAATCCAGCCAGGCACCTTTAAAACTATCTCTTCCTCTAATTCCAACTGGGCCAACTATATCAGGTGCATTGCCCGCAGACATTTGGGTTGCTAAAGTATCATAAGCTTCACTATTATCAATAATTTCCATAACCAGTTCAATATTGTTATGAGCTTTATTAAAATCATCAACTACCTGCTGTTGTGCTTTTAAAGTACCATCATCTGTTCCGGCACCGAGCCCGATAAACCACCTGATTTTTACTTGCTCAGTCTGACTAGAGTTTTTTTTACAACTAACCACCATAAATAAGCAACAGATTCCACTGAGTATAAGAATGATACGTTTCATAGATATTTCTCCTTTCTTTTGATAAATCAAAATGTTTGCGTAAACATTTTGATTTATATTTAAAAGCTCAACATCTTTTGTTGAGCTTTGTGTATTAATTTAATTTCTCAATAGTAATATTATCAAAATAGACAGCAGTAACCTGACTGGAAGAACTAATATTGCCTAACTCAAAAGATAAATTGACATTTGTGTCGGAACCATCCGGTATGGTACCAGAAAAGCTAAAATTTTGCATAGAA
Source organism: Spirochaetota bacterium (assembly GCA_022361115.1). Classification (GTDB taxonomy): domain Bacteria; phylum Spirochaetota; class GWE2-31-10; order GWE2-31-10; family GWE2-31-10; genus JAKSBL01. Next base: position 5,533 of record JAKSBL010000173.1, read on the forward strand.
GTAGACAACAGAAAATTATCTTCAATATAAGTTGTATAATTTGCAGGATGCAAGAGTTTTCCATTAATATCCCGTTCAACCTCTGCCCTGGCATCAAAAGAGATGCGATAACTGGACCCAGCATTTAACCCGATCCATTGATTGAGTTGAATATTCCAGGCAGCACTTCCCAAGTTGGCCAATTCGATTTTTAATTCACCATTAACAACCCCATAGGAGTTAATGGATCCACCTTCACCTGCCCAGATAAACCAATTGTCCGGGTGATTTGCCTGATCATTTACAATATCCTGAGAAAAATCTCCATTGACAATTGCTTCAAAGGTAACTGGATTTTCTGCAGAAGGTTCTGACCAGTTCAACTCATATTCACTATCCCAAACCTCTTCTCCAGTAATATGCTCTGGATTTGTATCTTGATAGACTCTAATATAATCTACATACATTTTTTGCGGAAAAACTGTAGTTGCATCGGGGTAGCCCGGCCAGTTTCCTCCAACAGCGATATTAAAAATAAAAAAGTGGTCATGATCAAATACCCAATCGGTTCCACCAATTTCATTCATATTGACCACGTGAAATAAAACATCATCCAGGTAGAACTCAACTTCATCTTCATCCCATTCCATGGAAAAAATACGAAACCCATCTGAAAAATCAGTTCCATCATCAAGAGTATAACCTGATCCAACTCCTCCTCCACCGCTTACCGGGCCATGGACTGTGCCATGTACGACAGAAGGTTTGTTGCCAATCAGTTCCATGATATCGATTTCACCACAATTGGGCCAGGGATTGGTATCAATATCTGCTCCCAGCATCCAGAGTGCCGGCCAAATTCCCTGGCCTTTCGGAAGCTTGGCCCGGATTTCCACCCTGCCAAAGGTAAATTCATACTTGTCCTGGGTGATCATCCGAGTGGAGGTATAATCATAGGTACCTGTTGCATCGGAAATCCTTTCTTCTCTTGCTTCAATGACTAAGTTACCATTTTCAATGGAGGTATTATTATCTGTATAATATTGTAATTCATTATTTCCCCATCCCGGATTATTATTGTAATGACCATTTCCGATTTCAAAGGTCCAGTTAGCGGTATCAACAGAAGCTCCGTTAAATTCATCACTCCAGACTAATTCCCAATTTTCTGTTGCATCTTCATCAATTTCGGTTTTTGTCCCTTCTTCTGGTATTTCTTCCTGCCCCATTTTGATCAGGATAATATGATCCAGCAAGTATTCCCCTTCTTCTAAAAACCAGAACTCAAAACGGGCTGCTTCATCTGTTTCCATTCCCATAGTAAAATCGGTTTCAAAAAAACTCCAGCGATTGGTTACAGAATAATTTTTTTGTAGGTAAGCTGTCCAACCGCCTAATCCGTTTGCACCAATCTTTACTGCTAACTGTTTATCTGAATCTCCCTTAGCAAAAAACAGGAGTTTATATATTCCGCCTCTTTCTAAAGTAATTGGAGCCTGAATTAATTGTACTGCCCAGTCAGTTGTACCAGCATTGGTAACTGAAACTCTACAGCGACGCTGATATCTTTCGGCAACTCCAGCTCCTCCGCTATTAGTAAAAAATATCCAGGAATCTTCTGTATCCACAACACCACTACTATCAGGAATGTTTGTTGATAATGGTTGCCTGAATGAGCTATTTTTTATAATATTTTTTCTCTTGAGAAAACATCGTTCAGTTGATTCTGACCGATCAAATGATTCAATATCTGTCACTTCAATAGAGTTATTTGAAGGTGTACTGGTACTCGACTTTTTGTTTGCCAAAGTACAAGCTCCTAAAAGTAAAATCATGATCAGAGAACCAAAAATTAACTTTTTCATATCTTTTCTTTCTCCTTTTCTTTTTTCAGGCAATGTTAAAAATTTTTAAATAATAAAAATTGTTTTATAAATAGTTTAAAATCATAAAAACTTTTAACAATACCCTCTTTTTTAAAATCCATTTATTTACTTACAGTTAGCCCAGATACAAAATTAAGTCCTCCTCCTTTTTAATCATTATTTATCTGGTACTATAAATACTTTTACTCCCAGGCTTTGCATGAATGAAAGTCTAAAAGATTACTGATTAGGATCAAAAACAGGCAAATCAATAAACTGCTATATAGCAATATTGTTTACGTAAACATTATCACAATTTTATTCCTGCTGTCAAGTGCAAAATGATAAAACTGAATAATAAGATCATGAATTTATCGATTCGTGCCGGCAATTTATAGCGAAAAGTGTATTTTTTCTGATTTTCTACTGATTTTGATTGACAGTAATGATATTTTTTCCTACCATTACCACTCAGATTTGAGTATTTATTGATTACTGATAAAATTTCCTAACTTTTTTATTCATAAGGGAAAATCATGAGAGTCATTTTTCTGGGAACGAATGGCTGGTTTGCTACAGAAAACAGTTTTACTATCTGTACACTTTTACAATGTAAAGATTATGATATTATTCTTGATGCAGGAAGCGGGCTGGTAAGACTGCCTGAATACTGCGATTTTAACAAACCAGTATACTTGTTTTTAAGCCACTACCATCTGGATCATATTTCAGGATTACACCAAATTTCCAGATATCCTTTTAAAAATGGTTTAACCATTATGGTTCCCAACTCAACAAAATCAATACTCAAGCAGATTATTTCCGATCCCTTTACAAAACCTTTTTCTGAAATGAATTTTGCAGTCAAAATTGTAGAAATACCAGAAGTAAAAAATTCTTTTCCCTTCAACTATACTACATTGCCTATGGTACACAGTTCTTTATGTTATGGAATAAGAATTGAAGAACAGGAACAGGTAATTTCGTACTGCCCGGACACTGGTTATTGTGCTAATTGTGTCACTCTGGCAAAAAATGCGGATTTATTAATTACCGAATGCGGATTACTACCGGGTCAAAAGGATGACAGCTGGCCTCACTTAAATCCGGAAACAGCAGCCCAAATCGCTAAAGAAGCAAATGCAAAAAAACTAGCATTAACCCATTTTGATGCAAATGCTTATGTAAATCATGAGCTCAGGATTAAAGCAGAACAAACAGGCAAAGCAGGTTTTGATAATACCCTGGCGACATTTGATAAGACGATTATTGAATTGTTCCCTGAACACCCAGATGAAAAAAAAACCAATTCTCTTTAAATCAATCCTGCAAACAGAGGTAAGGTAT